>CAKZKB010000299.1 GCA_937121005.1 uncultured cyanobacterium
CGATCGTCACCGAAAACCCCATTTCATCCTTCATCCCTCATAATTCATCCTTTCTCACCCCCTACCGATGGGTTCAAATCGGACTTGTTGTAAACCCCAAGCAAGGATGAAGGCGGAAGGATGAAGGATGAATAAGTTGTTGGTGCTGGCGAGATAGCAATTCCAAAGATTGCGATCGTCACCGAAAACCCCATTTCATCCTTCATCCCTCATAATTCATCCTTTCTCACCCCCTACCGATGGGTTCAAATCGGACTTGTTGTAAACGGATGGTGGATTTTCCATCGTCCGTTTTTACGATCTGTCGATCGTCTGGGTCGATCGATGCTACAATTTGATACACCTGGGTGGGCGAAGCATTCACCCTGTGGAGTTATCGGTAAAATCGTTTGTTAACTGGTGCGAATGCTTAGCCCCTACAACTATCAAAATCTATCGATCGCGATCGGGCTGCCAAAACTCCAGATCCGCAAACGCGCTAAAATCGCGATCGTTCGTTGCATGGTTTTTGGATATTTAACTATAGAGACAAAACCTCAAGACACACTGATTTGCGAACCCATCTCAGTTTGACGATTCGGGATTCGTCGTTGTAGAATTTCCAGACGCGATCGGCGAACAACTAAATGCTGTTGCTCCATTCGAGATCGTCGGGTAAACTGGTATAGCCCAAGATCCGAATCTGTTCCACAGTGCAAGACCTAGATGCCTAGACCGATCGCCGTCGATTTGTTTGCTGGAGCCGGAGGGATGACCCTGGGGTTCGAGGAAGCGGGGTTTGACGTGCTCGCCGCCGTCGAAATCGATCCGATTCACTGTGCGGCCCACGAGTACAACTTTCCCCATTGTACAGTGTTTTGCGGCGACATTTCGCAAATATCGGGACAAGCAATTCGAGACAACTCGCCGATTAAAAACCAGCCGATCGATGTTATCTTCGGCGGGCCGCCCTGTCAAGGCTTTTCTCTGATTGGCAAGCGATCGCTCGAGGATCCCCGTAACGCTCTTGTCTTTCACTTTATTCGCTTGGTGCGAGAACTGCAACCCAAGTATTTTGTCATCGAAAATGTCAAAGGGATGGCGATCGGCAAGCATCAAAATTTTATTGCCGAAGTAATTGACAAATTCGACAGTTGCGGCTACGAAGTCGAACCCCAATATCGGGTTCTCGATGCCGCTTTTTATGGCGTTCCCCAAAAACGAGAGCGACTTTTTCTTCTCGGTAGCGATCGCGATCTCCCCCTCCCCAACTACCCAGAACCGATAACCTATCCCCCCAACAAAAAACGGTTAAAGAAATACCAGCATTTACCCGAAACACCAACGGTTTGGGACGCGATCGCCGACTTACCGAAAATTGAAAACTACCCTCAATTGCGCGATCGCGATTGGGTGCGGGCCAAATTGGGCGCACCGAGCCCGTATGCTGCTATACTGAGAGGTGAAATTGTCCCGGATGACGATTTTTCCTACAGGCGAAATTGCGATCGGGCTTTGCTAACCTGTAGCCTGCGAACCGCACATACCCAAAAGTCGATCGCCCGATTTCGGAATACTTTACCGGGAAAAACCGAACCCGTGAGTCGCTTTCGCAAACTCGACAAACAGGGGTTATGTAACACTTTGCGTGCGGGCACGCCAACCAGTCGCGGTGCATTTACCTCGCCGCGTCCCATTCATCCCGAACTTCCCCGTTGTATCACGGTTCGCGAAGCCGCCAGACTGCATTCTTATCCAGACTGGTTTCGCTTTCACGGCACAAAATGGCACGGATTTCGGCAAGTTGGAAATTCGGTTCCGCCGTTACTGGCGAAGGCGATCGCGGCCGAAATCATCCAACGGCTTGGCGTTTCTCCGGTTAAACCCGATTGTACCATCAATTGCGGCAACGATCGACTTTTATATTTCGACATGACAGCCGCCGCCGCCTATTACAAGGTCGATCGTCACATCATCAAACCGAGGCGACGAGGTTTAGGTTCTAGGGAGTTAGGGGATTAGGGGGATTGGGGAATTAGGGGATTGGGGGATTAGGGGGATTGGGAGACAAGGGGACAAGGAGAGGGGGAGACAAGGAGAAGGGAGGA
>CAKZKB010000300.1 GCA_937121005.1 uncultured cyanobacterium
TCCGGCGGCGATCGCGAGGGCTAAAATACCAATTGACAAGCCGATCGACCATCGGATCGACGCACCTAAAGACCCGAGAAACACCAGGCGATCGAGGGCGATCGCGATCGCCAACCCCGTCCCGACAAACAGAAATGCACGCACTCGCAAGGCTAACCCGGCAAAAATTTGTAGGGTAGCGATCGCCACAGCAATAAACCAGGGTGCGGTGGTAAAAGCAATGAGATCCCAAGCCACTGTCGCTAGCAGGCGCAGTCCATGACGCAGCGATCGCCGTTGTTTCAAGGCTGGATCGACGCGAGCGATATAAAGGATAGAAATGCAAGCAGGACTAGCATACCATATCGGGCTCGTCAGTTGCAAGTTATCCCACCATTGCCACAGGAACCAGGTCAGGAAAAGGAGGCTAAAATAGCTGAGGCGAATGTTGCGATCGCAGTAGGATAAAACTCCATAGACGATCGCGATAAGAACGAGACTGACAAGGGAAATTGAATTCGCACTGAGGAAGGCGGCGACAACGGGTAAAACCAGAGACGATCGCTGCCAGGGATGTTTGCGCCAACCCCAATTTTCCCAGGGGAGGAAATAGAAAAAGTAGGCAGATAAAGCGGCGATCGCGCCTACCCAGGGAAGCAAGAACTGCCCGATTTCCAGTTGGTAGGCGATGTAGGTAATGACGCTGACACTTTGCGCCACACCGAGATAGACCCAAAGATCGCCAATGTGGTAGCGATCGGGATTTCGGCCTTGAAAGATGGCGTATCGCGCTAGGAGAACTCCCGTTCCGACGGCTAAGAGTTTGTTGGCGACGATGGGATAGTTGATGGCAACAATTAAGACTAAACTTGCCGCTAGCCAGTGCAAGTGCGCGACAATTCCGATCTGCTGTTTTGCCAGTTTCAAGTATGGTATCAGAAATGGCATCAACAGGCGATAGGCGTGGGCGATCGAGATTCCCAATGCCGCGATCGCGATGAGTTCGTCTCCGACTCCCAGTTCGCGAGTGCGATACCACAGCAGTTCGTAGGCGGAGGCGGAAATGCCGAAAAGACCGATATAGGTTAAGAATTTGGCTTGCGGCGATCGCCGACTGATGCCAATGGTAATGAATGCTAGTCCTAGAGTAACAAATCCCGTCCATGCTGTCACTCGCTCGACTCGCAACAAACTCCCTAGAATTCCATAGGCGAACGGGATAACGTGCCAGCTTTGGGGAACCGTTTCGCCTTGCTGTTGTTTTTGACATCTGTCGCCGAGGAGTTGAAATCCTAAGCCGAGTCCAATGTTGGCAATAGTTAACAGAGTTAGAGAATTTTCAAAGAAGGCGCAAGCCATGACAACAAATAACTCGATCGCCCACGCCAAGCTATAGAATGCTAAGTTAGAGAACTGTTTCCAGTAGCGATAAATAATGACACCGATGAGAATTGCTGTGGCGGCGATCTCGATAAAATCTGGATTGACAAGACCTTGATAGATTAACAGCGACTCGAATGTAAGGACAAGAATTTCCAGGCTGCAAATCGCGATCGCCCACTCATTTAATGCGGGCGAATAGAGTTGAGAAATGGGATCTCGCTTGCGGCGAAAAATGCCATATAAAATCCAGAGAATACCAGGGACGATCGCGCCTGCCAATAACCAACCCCGTGCAGAGAGGGGAGGAATGCCAAAAATTCCGTTGGCGAATAACAGGGTTATTCCTAGCAGGTAAAGCCCGACGGTTGCTGATGCAGCAATTCGATTGCGACTGTAGTAGGTGTTAAAGTGCATGAGGACAATAGAAACACCGATGCTAGCCAGAAGAACTTCGATAAATTCCCAGGGAATCAGCAAGCGAAACACTAAGAAACCATCGCTGAGTAAGGCGATTTGTTTGCGTTTCGGATCTTTACTGATACGTGCAATTGCGGTGAGGACGATCGCGGGTGAAATTAGGGCAAAACTCCATCCAAAAAATTTGCTATAGTGAGGATCTTGCCCAAACAGAAAATAGCCAAAGATGGCCAAAATCAATCCATAGATGGCAGCGCTATTGTAGGCGAGTCGCACTGTCTTAAAGTAAGGCACTCGGCGACGCGCAAAATACGCGATCGCGGCTGTCGATCCGATCCACTCTATGCAAGCTAAACCCAAGCTAACCATCCCCCAAACATACAGAGGCAGATCGGAAAATATCCAACTAATTGCTGAGATAACTGTCAGCAAACCGCTTGCGTGAGTCAAGTAAATGGCGAGTTTGGATCTGGGGTAGCGACGAACAGTAATGAATCCTAATGTTACTGTAGACAGCAGCAAATTGAGACATCGCGTTCCAGCAACCGGAGAAGCGATCGCCGCCAAGGAAATGCCGAACCCTAAAGCAATGCGATCGCCGAAGCGAGCGAGTTTCGCTCGGTCTTGCTTTTCGATCCAATGGGTAAAGATTAACCAGGCGATGATATAGGGAAACCATCCCAACCCGAGCAAAGGAGAGGGTAAACCCTCGATGGCGAACCAGTTACTCGTGGTGGAGACAACACTTTGTCTGACGCTAGCGGGGAACGATACCCCAATTAAATAAACGATGTGCCAACCGACGACAAAAATCGCCAAGAGTTCTCGCCGCCGCCAAAACCGTTGCAGGCGATCGAAGAGTCGTTCTAGGATTAAACCGCAAACGCCGATCGCCAGTACGGGCTCGGTAAAAACGGAAACTAACCAACCGAAAATCAACAGAACACTGCCAATTTTCTCAGCTAGCGTTAACTTGTTTTCTCCTGACGGCGACGGAGACAGTTTGGCAAACAGCCAACCGCAAATTCCGATCGCCAACCCCAGATCGAAAATGGGGACGAAAAACAGCGATCGACCTAGTAAAATAGCCACAGCATAAGCCGCGATCGCGTTCGGCAACCGTTCGCCCTGACTGGGACGCAGGCGCAGTGCTAAAATAGCAGTGACGATCGTGCCTGCATAAACTGCAAGCAGGGAAAAACCGACCGAACTCCAACCCCAATGGAGAACGCTAGTCACCAGCAAGACGATCGCTAAAAATGGATTCGTGGGCGATCGTCCCCTTGCCAAACGCCAAGTCAATGGTGCTAAAATAACTGCGGCAATGGCGGCGACGACAAGACCCCAAGGCGATCGCCAAAAAACAAAAACATCCATGGCCCAAAAGATCACCGGGACTAATAGCAACGTC
>CAKZKB010000301.1 GCA_937121005.1 uncultured cyanobacterium
GAAGCGATCGCGAGCCCCCCATCGCGCCCAACGCATTAGTGTGGTTTACGATCGCCGAGGGGATAAAGAAGCTGCCAAAACCTGGGAAGGTTGGCGAGTCGGCAACTTAAAACCCACCTTCGAGCCGATTTTGTGGCTTGTCAAACCCTATAAAATGGGAGGGACGATCGCCGACAATATTTTACAACATGGCGTAGGAGCCTACAATCAAAGCGCCTTTCTCAATTATACCAACACTCCTGACAATATCTTAAGTTGCGGCTTTCAGTCCAAAGAAGCAGGCTACCATCCCATGCAAAAACCAATTTTGTTAATGCAAGCATTGATTGAGTTGACAACAACGGAAAAACAACTCGTTTTAGATCCTTTTTGTGGTAGTGGATCGACACTCGTTGCGGCTCAAAGTTTAAACAGAGATTTTCTGGGCCTTGAAATTGAACCCGAGTATGTTAATATTGCTAAACAGCGATTGGCAACTCCAGTGCAAGCAAAATTAACCATCCCTGTTTGCGAATCCATTTCTCAAGTTTTCAGCGACCTATGAAACTCGATCGCATTACATTCGATCGCCAAATGATGGCAGGACAGGCTTGCATTCGCGGGATGCGGATTCCGGTCTCTTTGGTGGTGAGTTTGGTGGCACGCGGGAAGCCAGTCGAGGAAATTCTGGCAGAATATCCAGATCTAGAACCGGATGATATTCAGCAAGCATTGTTATACGCTGCGTGGCTGACTCAAGAAGAAGTTGTTCGCTTCGATCGTCAGGTCGCGGGATGAAATTTTTGGTCGATATGGGTATTTCTCTGCGAACTGTGGAGTAGTTGCAATTGCAGGAATACGATACGATTCACCTACGAGATGAGGTTTTGCAACGCTTACCAGATGTGTAAATTTTGCATAAGGCACGCCGGGAAGGTCGAATAATTTTAACAGTAGATTTAGATTTCGGACAGTTGTTAGCCGTAGAGCGAACAGCGTTGCCGAGTGTGATTATATTCCGACTGGGTAACAAAAACTACAACCTGATTAACGATTGTTTGGCACAGTTATTGAACGATTGCGCTGAGGTGTTATACAGTGGGGCGATCGTGTCGGTGGGAGAAGAGAGTTATCGGGTACGGCGGTTGCCGATTTAGGATACTATCAATGGTGTAGCTTGTGGGCAAGCGACTGGCTGCGGGTTCTCAAACCTGGCGGATCGGCGATCGCGTTTGCGGGACGACAATTTTCCCATCGCTGCATTACCGCTTTAGAAGATGCGGGCTTCAATTTAAAAGATATCATTGCCTGGAAGCGATCGCGAGCCCCCCATCGCGCCCAACGCATTAGTGTGGTTTACGATCGCTACTGGCGATCGGTTAGAGCGTTGTCAGCGTTTGGAGTGGTATCAAAGTTTCTTGGATGATGTTGATGCTGAGGGCGGTTTTCGGCTGCGAGTGCCGCGAAAAAAGCCCACGTTCCAGGATACATTGTTGTGGCTGCGCCATCAAGTGGTACCTTCTCTTGCTGGTAAGCATTCAGGTGGTATCCAGAAACCCGGTTTCTTGCCGATCTCCAGATAAACTTCGAGTCTATCCTTTGAGAAACCGGGTTTCTACACCCGAGGCGCGATCGGACACCTGAATAGTTACCTTAGGAGAACAATCACATCTCTAGCGATGCCATATTGTTTCTCCACCCGGACGATCGACCAGCGTCACCCCTTGGGTCGCCAGTTCGTTGCGAATGCGATCGGCTTCGGCAAAATTCTTGGCAGCGCGTGCGGCTTTTCGTTGCCCGATCGCGGCCTCAATTTCTGCTTCGCTAACCCCGCCAGTGTCGCTCGTTTCCGCATCGTTCTCCACCTGAAGACCCAATATTCCCGCCAAATGCGCCAAAGTGTGCCACTTGCGCTCTAAAATGTCCGGCGGTGTTTTCAGGCTTTCCCCATGTGCCAAAACATTCCCTTCCCGACGCAATTCCTTCGCCAGTTCAAACAATACCGCCAGCGCTCCCGGCGTGTTAAAATCGCTATCCATAGCAGTTTGGAAACGATCGATCGCCTCCGTTTCTAGGATATCGCGATCGCGCGTTTCTGTTATTTTCCAACCCAAGCGATCGCCGTACTGCGTCCCAAAGGTCAACCCTTCTTTTAAGGTTTGCCAACCGTTAGTCGCCGAGGCGATCGCAGCGTCGGTAAAATCGAGGGGGTTGCGATATTGAACCTGCAACACGAACAACCGTAACGCCATCGGCTCGACGGTTTTTAAGAGCTCGCGAATCGTGGTAAAATTGCCCAAAGACTTGGACATTTTCTCCCCATTCACCGTCACCATGCCGTTGTGCATCCAATATTTGGCCAGGGATTTTCCTGTCACTGCTTCCGACTGCGCGATTTCGTTTTCGTGATGGGGAAAAACCAGATCGGAACCGCCGCAGTGAATGTCGATACTGTCGCCAAGGCGATCGCGTACCATGGCCGAACATTCAATATGCCAACCCGGACGACCTTTCCCCCAATTTGAAGGCCAAGAGGGTTCGCCCGGTTTGGCACTTTTCCACAGGGCAAAATCGAAGGGATTCTCTTTTTTTTCTAACTGTTGGGAGGCGACGCGATCGCTCCTTCCCGCCTCCATTTCTGCTAGTTGGCGATGGGACAATTTTCCGTAGTTCTCAAATTGCTGCACTCGGTAATAAACATCGCCATCGGCGGCGTAAGCAAAGCCTTTATTTTCTAACTCGTGAATGAGCCGTTGGATGCCATCTAAGGTATGGGTAGCGCGGGGATATTCGTCGGCTTCCATGACGTTTAACCGGGCCATATCTTCAAAATAGGCATCGGTGAAGCGGTTGGCGACCTCTTCCATAGAACTACTTTCTTGACGAGCGCGATTGAGGATTTTATCATCAATATCAGTAAAGTTCTGCACGTAGCGAACTTGGTAGCCGCACCAGGTTAAATAGCGACGCACGATATCCCACACAATGTACGATCGCGCGTGTCCCAAATGGCAATAATCGTACACCGTTACGCCGCAGCAATACATCCGCACTTGCGGCGGTTCGAGAGGGGTAAAGGGATGTTCGCGGCGGCTGAGGGTATCGTACAGTTGTAGGGGCATTTCAACGAGCAATGAGCAATGAGCAATACCTCTGGCGCTCAACCGGAGGCTTGAATATGGCGATCGCGCGCCCGGGGATGTTTGAGATT
>CAKZKB010000302.1 GCA_937121005.1 uncultured cyanobacterium
CCCAAGCTGTTAGGAATGACAGTGGAAGACGCACTAGCGTATCCATTATTGTTGCAGGGATTGACTCCAGTACAAACGCGATCGCGCCTGCAAGAATGGACGCAACGGCTGCAAATTCCCTCTGACTGGATGTCTCTGTCAGAATGGCAACTATCAGTGGCACAAAGACAACTTGTCTCCTTAACTCGCGCCCTAGCAATGGAACCTAAGTTACTGTTGTTAGACGAACCGACTGATGCTTTCGATCCGCCGTTAACGGCTTACGTTATTGATGTTTTCAGGCAAGTTTCCCAACAGCGAAACCTCCCGATTTTAAGCGTCGATCGCGATTTAGATCCAGTTCGTGCGTTTGCGAGTCGCATTTTATACCTACAAGATGGGGAACTTCTCGAAGATGCGATCGTCGATTGCATTGATTGGGAACAGTTGGGCGAAACCCTACGACGGGCAGAATCGCAGTTAGAATTTTTGTAATATCTTACCCGTGTTGTTAGCATTTTGGAAGCAAGATGCTCCCCCTACCAAACACAATCTGCGACAATATTACAATTCATACCAATTTCCAGAATTAATGCAACAGATGGAGAATTGTTCGTGTAGGGGCAAACGGCGTTTGCCCAATCCCAAGTATAACAATATTTTTGAAAAATGGTATAACGATAGCGATCTTCGTAGGTTAAGTAGAGAGACGATACCCAAGACCACCAATACGCGATTGTCCCCCTTGTTCGTTGATGCGTTGAAAAGCGATTTCATTCTTCAACCCAACCTACGAGAATTTTAATTTTTAATTAATCATTGTGTTTTGGAGTGGGGTGACTGAAATGTTGTAAACTAGACATCCATAATCCGATCGCGGATATTCCAAATTGTTGGGAGTCAAATATGAAAGCTCTAACGGCATTTTTAGGGACAATCGCACTGGTTGTGGGTGGGCAAGTTTCCGTCGCCGCCAAGGATACAGTCAATCTAGGGAACGATCGCGCTCAATTGTATATGGGCGATACTCCCATGATTACCACCTACGGGCAGGGAACGGCAAACGCTCCGGCGGACACGGCGCAATTGTTCGTGACGCTGACGAATATCAATCCTAACATCATTCCCGACGAAGATTACGAGCCGGTGCCCCTCACAGAAGCCACCCTCGAACCCATTTTTAACACCCTCGCCGAACTGGGGATCGATCGCAGCGATATTGACTTTGACGTGCAAACCTATCAAGGATACGGCTACCCTCAAAGTACCGCCAACTTTACCATCGATCTCGATCGTCCCACCCAAAACCGCATCGATACGATTACTGAAACGCTTCAAGACACTGCTGAAGCCAGCGACAACTTTTTTTGGAACAACAGTTACAGTCAGTGTACCATTGAAGATATGCGATCGCTGCAAAACGAAGCTCGCTTAGCTGCTATTGCTGACGTGCGCGATCGCGTCGATGCCATGGCCTCGGCGGCCGGCGGTCGCGTTGGAACCCTACTCAACGCCATCGAAGTTCACAGCTACCTTCCCCTGTCTACCAGTTGTTCGCCTCCCGGCGATCTCGACAGTCCCGGTGGTATCCCGGAAGTGTCGATCGAGCAGTGGATTTTGATGACATTTTCTCTCGTTCAGTAGTCGCGGTCGAGTCACTTTTAGGCGATAATAAAACCGCGATAGCTATTCATTCAGTATGACTTCTCCACCACCCTCCGATCGCTCTCGAGGCGTTTTCAAAAACATCACGATCTCCCTGTTGCGGGGGACGATCGACCTTCTAGAAGGGTGGTTGGCGCGTTTAGAAGACCGGCCGCCCCCCGAACGTCGTGCCGGGGGTGGCTTTTTAGGCGGCGCGATCGCGATCCTCGTCATTGTGGTGGCAGGCACCATCGCCTCGATCGCCATTTTGTTCCCCTTCCCCTACGGAACCGTACCGGAAACGGAACCCTCGCCGCCAGAAGTGGCCCCGCCAACGGCTGTGGCCCCCAACCCACCGAGTCCGGATCTCGCACCGCCAGTGGAGCCCGCAGCACCGGAAACCGAACCCGCAGAACCGGAAGCGGAACCCGAACCCCTCCCCGACGAACTGACGGCCCCAGCGGAACCCGAACCCGTCGAACTGGCCCCGCCGCCGTTACCGTTGACCCCCGAGGAACGGTTAATTGCAGCCGTGCGCGATCGCATTACCGAAGCAGTCAGCGAATACGAAACCAACGATATTGTAGAGGGAATTGAAGCCAATTTTGCCGCCAGCGTCTTGCGGGTACAAGTAGGAACGGGTTGGTCGCAATTGGCGCGTCCCGATCGACAAGCGGCGGCCAAAGATCTGTTCGATCGCGCTAAGACTCTCGATTTTTCCCGCTTGGAATTGACCGATCTCGATGGCAATTTAGTGGCTCGCAGCCCCGTTATCGGTACGGAAATGGTGTTGTTTGAACCCTAGAGGCGATCTGCGCTATCCTAAAAATAGACGCATTGGGAGAGCGATTTATGGCACGTATCGCACAACGACGATCGCAAAATATTTCTGGCGAATTTTATGTCGATACCACCTGTATCGACTGCGATACTTGTCGGTGGATGGCTCCAAAAGTTTTCCATCGCGACGAGGGACAATCGGCAGTATACCATCAACCGGAAACCGAAGCCGAACGATCGCGATCGATGCAAGCCTTACTCGCTTGTCCCACCGCCTCTATTGGTACGGTTAGCAAACCCAAAGACATCAAAGAGATCCAAAACGATTTTCCCTTGCTGGTGGCTGAAAATGTCTATCACTGCGGCTACCATTCGGAGAAGTCTTTCGGTGCGACAAGTTATTTCATTCGGCGATCGTCGGGCAATATTTTAGTCGATTCGCCTCGCTTTACGCCTCCGTTGGTCGAGCAAATTGAGGCCATGGGTGGCATTCGCTATCTGTATTTAACCCATCGCGACGACATTGCCGACCACCAACAATTTCGAGATCGTTTTGGTTGCGATCGCATTTTACACGCTGACGAAATTTCTGACAAGACCCGCGATGTCGAAATCCAACTGACGGGATTCGATCCCATCGAACTGGCCCCCGACTTGCAAATTATTCCAGTTCCCGGACATACCAAAGGTCACACGGTTCTACTCTACGATAACAAATTTTTGTTTGCAGGCGACCATCTGGCGTATTCCGATCGCGTCGGACATTTAATTGCCTTTCGTCGCCATTGCTGGTATTCTTGGGAAGAACTCCAGCGATCGATGGAGAAATTGCTATCTTACGAGTTTGAATGGGTGTTACCCGGTCACGGTCGCCGCTACCATGCTAACCCAAAAACCATGCGATCGCAGCTAGACGTTTGTCTCGATTGGATGGAAAAACAATGATTTGGTAATTGGTAATTGGTAATTGGTATATGCAGCGAAGCTGTAAAGTTAGTAATGCTTCAGGTATCCTAGCATACACTGGTGTAGAAACCCGGTTTCTGAAAGGAAAAGCTCGAATCTAGTCTAGCTATAGACAAGAAACCGGGTTTGGTGTGTACCACCTGAATGCTTCGCCCTTACAATGAAAATATCTGTTACACCACTATCGAAAAATGGTATTATCTTCTCCACCACCGATCCGCGTTAGCGAAGAAGGTTCTTTTGCTCGGTTTACCTTCGAGAACCGTTTACCTGCGATGATTGATAATATCATTGCTGACAACGACTTCGATCGCGATACGGTTTCTCGCCTAGAAGCGATCGGGCAAGACTTATTTTCTGGAACCATTCGCCCCATCGAAAACGACGGCGGTGCGGACATCGAAAACTGGCGCGAATACGTGCAACCCTTTTTAGGACAACCCTGGAAAGAAACGCCGTTTTATTTTGCCGAAGCCTATTTTTATCGACGCATTTTGGAAGCGACGCGCTACTTTTGCGAGGGAAAACAGTTTCGTGTCGATCCGTTTGCAACCAAGAAGCGATCGAGTTTAGAACAGGCGGGAGATACCATTCGATCGCTGGCGAAAAAGCTCGAAAATATTGAAAGTTTTACTGACAGCTTGCAAAACCTACTCTATCTCAACCTCTGGGGAAATCAAGCCGATCTCAGCCTGGATCCGTCGAAGTCTGGCGGTTCGGGTTTGGAGGTCGATCGCGATCGTAAGTATGTTATTATTGACGATACGGAAGACATCGTTCGGTTTCTCGAAACCCCGCGATCGCGTTTCGATATTGTCGCTGACAATGCCGGATTTGAAATCGTTTGCGATCTCATCCTCGCCGACTTCTTTCTGTCTACCGAAGCCGTCGATCGCGTTTGCTTGCATCTCAAAAAACATCCAACCTTCGTTTCCGATGCTACCATCGAAGACATTGATTTTGTTATCTCTTTCCTCACCAACGATGGCGAAACCACCGTCCAAAATCTGGGTCGCCGCTTGCAAAATTTCATAGATCGCGATCGGCTTTCTTTGCGCGATAACTGGTTTTGGAACGCACCGCTATTTTTCTGGGAATTCCCCGAGAACCTGCATCAAATTTTATCCACCTCAGATTTTATTCTCCTCAAAGGCGATGCCAACTATCGCCGCTTGGTAGGGGATTCTCACTGGGAGTTTACCACCTCCTTTAGCGACATTACTCGCTACTTTCCCGCCACATTTGCCACCTTAAGGACGCTAAAATCAGAATTGGTAGTAGGATTGACATCCGAAACCGTAGAGGCGATCGCTGCTGAAGATCCAGACTGGCTGATTGATGGAAATTGGGGAGTCGCTATGTTTCAATTAAAAATTACAAACGGAAACAAGCACCATCCCCGAACTTGACTGCGATCGCGCTGTCATCGAACCTGTCGCTAAATGACACCCGACTCTGTATATTGTCGTAGTTCCGGAGGGTGAAGTCCTAAGACAATATCCTCCTTAGCTACCCCCATTGCCAATAGAGCGTTAGTCAAAGAGGAATCTGTTTGATTGCGCTGAATCCAGATCTTTCCATTTTTGATTTCGACATGAAGCAAACAGGCGTAAATTCTTTTGTGTCCTTTCCAGCCGAGATCTACTAACAAATAGCGATCGTTTTCAATGTCAAATACAGTCTCGGATTCGATTTCTCCACCTAAAGGATTGACTCGAGCGTACTCTGTTAATAGTTCTCGAACGATCTGGCGATATTCTGCTAATTTTGCCATTGGACAATAACCTCCTTTTTCGGATCGTAAACAATCAGCTTAACATGGTATTTTTGGATGGCGGTTCTGGGCAAATCTCTGACAAAAAAAGATTCATAGGCAAACAGGGGTATAGCTAGGTAAAGAATACGCTCTGGTTCGATCGTCTCCAAAACTAAACGGTAGTTCAAAAATTGCCCCAATGCTAAATGAAAATCTAACAGCGCTGAATCACTTAAGAAACTTTTGATTTCAACAGCAATTTTGTTGCCAGCTTGTTGGGCTCCTAAAACTTGTTGCGCTCCTAGATCGATCTCTACGCGATCGTCTTCTCCAAATTCTAGCCGTAAAGGATCGTGAGTGATTTTCCATCCTTCTTTTTCTAACCCCCGTCTGACTGCACTATGAAATTTGTCTCTAGCCATTTTTTGGACAAAAATAAATTACTTTATCTCTCGTTGCATCCCTCTGGGGTGCTACAGCAATAGAAAGTCGATCTCCAGTTTACATGAGGCGGAGCCTCTGCGAGCCGTTCCTCGGCGGAGCCGGAGGAACGAGGAAATTTTTCGCGATCGCCGCTACTGCTGTCCAGAACGTCATCCACTCCATCGCCTTCGCATCCTGAAAATTGCCCAGTTGCCGCCATTGTAGCGCCACTCCGAAAATGTGTACCATTGGTACACAAAATCGAGAATTACCCTCGAACTCAGGTTAAAATAAGGGTTTGTCGCCTCGCCGAGCCAAGTTATCATGGTCGATCGCCCTGCTACCCCATCCATCAAGCGCCTGCGCCAACTCAGCCAACTCCTCGACAACGCCATCCCCATCCCCGGTACGAAGTACCGCATCGGACTCGACTCGATTTTGGGTTTGCTCCCCGGTGGCGGCGATACCATGGGCTTGTTGCTATCGGCCTACATTGTGTGGCAAGCTGCTCAAATGGGGGTTCCCAGAGAGACGATCGTCCGCATGGTGTCGAACATTCTCATTGATAGTGCGGTGGGTACGATTCCCGTCCTCGGCGATCTGTTCGATGTGGCGTGGAAAGCCAACGCCAAAAATATGGAACTCCTCGAAACCCAGGTTGGCGCGCCGGAAACCGCAGACGATCGCACTTCTAGCAAGTGGTTCGCTGCCGCACTCATCGCCCTACTCATTCTAGCCGCCATCGGCTTAGGTGTGGTGACGATCCTCATTTTTCGCGGCCTCCTCAGTCTCATTCAGTGACCCTTATTTGTTTCTGAAACAGCCAACATTTCTAAGAGGGTTAACGCCGTTAACCCCTACCTAATCCCTAATACCTAATCCCTAACACCTCACATGGTACAATCCCCCCCTTCGCCGGAAGAATTGGCGGCGGTACTGCAAAACGACGGCGATTTAACTTTCGAGATCCCGAACCCAGACGATGAAGACTTGCCCGAGTTTGAATTCGAGCAACAAGTCGATCGCGCTTGGTTGGTGTGCGATCGCTTTGATTTGCAGACGGATATTTGGCGGGGACGAATCATGCGTGCGGTGCGCGATCGCGAGAAAATTGGCGGCGACGGCCGGGGAAGGGGGTTTCTTAAATGGTTGCGCGATCGCGATATTAGCAAAAGCCAAGCCTACGCCCTCATTCAACTGGCTGACAGTGCCGATACCCTCCTCATTGAAGGCAAACTCAATCCCGATGCCATCAACAATTTTAGCAAACGCGCCTTTGTTGAAACCGCGAAAGCGCCAACGGAAATCCAACAATTAGTCGGAGAAGCAGCCCAAGGGGGCGATCGCATTACTCGTCGCGAAGTCAAACAACTGTCCGACGAATGGATGGCGGTGACATCCGATTTGTTACCTGTTGAAGTGCGCGACAAAGCGGCCGATCGCTCCTTACCGCCTAAATACGTGGCTCCTTTAGTTAAAGAACTCGAAAAACTCCCCGAAGCGCATCAAGTCGCCATTCAACGAGAAGCCGCCACCGAACCCACTTTAGATAATGTCAAACAATTGACCAGCGACGCTCGCAGCTTGTCGAAATATTTGGATGCGGCGGCGCGAGTGCAAGCCCTACAAAACTCCTCAGTGGATTTAGAAATGGCCCTGGAAGAAGCCTTGCGCGTCGGCTGTTTGAGTTCGGCTTCCGATCTGGTGAAACAAGCCTCGCAACTCGAACAAACCGCCGCCAAACTGTTTACTACTTGGAAGCGCTTAGCGGGGGTTGCCGATCGCCTCTACGTGGACACGGGAGCCAGTACCCCCAATTTGCGATCGCTCATTTCCTGTTTGGAACGATTGAGCGGACAAATTATTGAAGTGCCCCTCGACGAAACCGGAGAAAACATCGTTCGCTTGCAAGTTTTGGGCGATCGATAGCTTATTTTTATTCTATCGTCGAAGGCCAAAATACAGTCCCAAACAGAACAGACCCGCGATCGTTGAAATCCATTCTCGATATTGCACGAGTTCGTCTCCTATGCGAACTGAAAATATTTGAAGTTTGGTGAAAGTGCCTCCATTCCCACCCTTTCCCATCCCAGAGGAGGCACGTTTTTACTCAAACTTAGAGGGCGAATTGCGGGAAAACCTCTAGATCCAGGGGTTCGGAGAGGGTTTGATTTCCTGCGGTATCAGTTGCCCGAGCTTGCAAAACGAAGCGGTTATCGCTACCGTAGGCGGGAACTTTAGCAAAGAAATCAAATGGGAAGGAAACATCGCGATCGATAACTTCCCCATTTGCCAACAGTTCGACATGGCTTAACTGCACGTCATCGCTGGCTTCAACCGTTACCGGAATCACCGTTTTTTCCGAAACGTGACGAATGTTGGGAATGAATGGAACCGTATCGGGAACCGTCTCGATCGCTCCCACTTGCGGGGCTTCGCGAGCCACATCAAACGGACTGTAGTTGTACACTTCTAAGCCATTGCTAGTGCCGACAAACGCCACGCCCCGGCTGATAGTGACATCGCGAGCCGCACTTGCCAGATCGAAGCGTTGCAAGAAAGTATTGAAATTGCTCCCATTGCTCGCATCGCTGGTATCGTAGAGTTCCACGTAGTGGAAAACCTCTGCATTGCCATCAGCAGCCAGAACCCCTAACCCTTCGCCGTTGAGTGCAAACGCACGTCCAGCAAGGCGAGAAGTCGAATCAGCAATTTTGGTCGGGTTGTCCGGATCGCTAACATCAACAGTGGTTAAACCCCCACCGGGAAGCCAAGCTACACCATCGCCGACGCTAATGCGATGAACTGTCGTACTAAACGGAACAGTTGTCGATCCGGCTAACGTAGCACCCAATTCGCTGATATTCTCCGTTTCGAGAGCGAAGGTAGAAACGACGCGACTGTGTTGATAAGTTGTCAGTATATCACCTTCACGTTCGAGAGACCACAATGCCGCCGTACCCGGCAGGGTTTGAGTTTGTTCTAATTCCCAAGTATCAGCATTGAAACTATGTAGTTGGGTTCCGCCACCTGCTAACAAGACATTGCCAGCGAGTTCCACTTCCCACAAATCGTTACCTGCAAGCAGCGTGTCTTCCAAAATCGGTAACATTGGGTCGGAAATATCGACAATATCTAAACCCTGACTGGTAGCGACAAAAGCCAGATCGCGATCGCTGTCGATCGCCACATCGCGGGCGTATCCGCTATCTAGATCGATTTGACCCAATTGGATCGGATTGTTGAACTCAGCAGCATCGACGATCGCCAAACCATGCCAACCCGTCGCAATATAGAGATTGTCACCTTCAGCGACAACTTGTTCGGCCAGTTGGGGCAAGTTCAAGCTGCCAATAATGCCAGTTGGGAAACCAGCCGGGCCGAAACCACCCAGGTTGTGATGAATTTCTTCATAGTCATCGATACCGTCATTGTCGCTATCGGCGAGGTTAATTCCCGTGCCGATCGCCCATTCGATATCGTCAGGCAAACCATCGCCATCGCTGTCAGGAAATTCGCTAGCGACAAAGTTAGAGGCATTTAGTAAAGTCGGTTGCCCGGAACTGTTGGTCGTACCGAAACCTTTGGCAATTAAACCACTTTCGGGGTCGAAAATGGCTTGGTCGTAATCGCTGTTAGGACGTAGGAAAAAACTGTATTCCCCAGTGTCCAAACTTTGGGTGCGTAAGGCGGGGCCGGACTCGGTGGCAACGGCGACGTAATCTTTACCGATATCCAGGGCAGAACCATTTTCTGCTAACCCCGTAGCGACGATCGTCTGACTGAGAACGGGGCTATCGATATCGTCAGAAACTACTTCTAATTTTGCCCGTTGCAAGCCGATGAATTTGGCATCGAACGCTACGCCAACGGACATGGACTCTCCAGGATCGAGCGCCATGGCTTCGCCGATAACAGAGAATTGATCTTTACCCGAATCGCCAGCAATGCGGATATCAGAGATATCGAGAACGCTACCGCCGATGTTGGTAATGGTAGCAAAATTCGATTGCGATCGCGCTTCTGAACCTAACGCTAAGCCACCCAAGTTGTTGTTACCGACATCGATACGAATATCGCCGTTAGGACTTTGGGCAAATCCGGCAATATCGATGGTGTGGTTGGTAACAGTGCCATCGTTAGCGATCGCGAGTTGGGAATCGAGTTCGCCGCTAACAGTGGGATCGAACGTGAGAGAAATCTCGGTACTTTCTCCCGGCGAGAGAACGGGATCGGCAAGGGCAGAAATCTGGATATTGGTGTCGCCTGAAAGGGTTAACTCGGAAAGATTGAGATCGCGATCGCCGATATTGGATAGTACCAGAGTTTCAGTCGCGATCGTGCCACCAGCACCGTCAACGGTCACGTTACCGAAGTCGATCGAGGTGGTGTAGTTACCATCGCGATCGAAGCTGTAAAGAACGCCACTACCGATGGTTACGATGTCGTCAGGATCGACATGAGAAACCCCAGAAACCGAATCAAAAGGATTGCTCCAACCCTCGCTCGCTTGGTAATAAGACGTAAAGTAATCGAATGCGTCCTGTGCTTCTTCTTGAGTCCAATCTAGTCCCAAAGCGACTTTGAGTGCGTTTCCAGTTTCGGCGAAAGTGAAGTCAGTATCAGGACTTAATCCTGACGACATGACATCCATGAAGAAGCCAGGAAACTGAGCAGGATCGATCAGCTTGGTATTGCCATTTGAATCTGCTCCAAAAGTATGTTCGAGTCCCAAGTTATGACCAATTTCATGAGCAATGGTCTTAGCAAGCGCATCCTCTAACTTATCAGTGCCTTCATTATCCCATTCAAAAGGGATGCCATCTTGACTGATAGCATTGAAGTAGTTGTCAAGGTAGAGATCGACTTGCCCATCGTAGTTTTCGTTGAGAACTTCGCTAAACCGGAAATAGAGTTCGGAATTGCTATACTGCTCCCGATTGACAATGAGATCGACAATGCCACCGTTGGATTTATTGTCATTCAGAAACGCATTACCTAAAATGCCATCCCCAAAGGTTACGCTATCATCGCGAGACTCGGCGGTACTGAAAACATCAATGTTAACTGTACTGTCATTGGAAGTTTCAGATCGCTGAATGCCAACGCTAAACTCTGACAACAAAGTTTCCGTTTTGGCAATAACATTTGAGACGATCGCAGCCCGTTCTTCAGGAGTATCAATGAGAGTTTTTTCTGCATCGGTTGCACCGTCTAGCGCTCCAGTTGCCAGCCGTTCTAAGGTCATCTCAAACGCATCTTCATCGAGATACCATTGCTGCTGTACGCCGTCACCTTGCAACTCAAAAGTTCCCACCACTTGCCCGGACGGACTGACAACATTAACATTAGAAGTGATGTCATCTCGGGTTTCAGTTGGATCGAAGACAAATTCACCCACGTTCGGGTTGCCAGTAGTACGGAAAGAAAATGGTTCGGATACTTCAAACGTCGGTTTATCACTCGGCCCGGTATTCAAACGGAACGGGAGAACGCGCTCGATCCCACCTTCACCATCGTTGACAGTATCGGCAAATTGGAAGATGCCGTTGAAGCCATCGCGATCGCCGATGACACGATAGATGTCAAACTCTTCATCAATGAGAACATTGTCCTCATCTCCCAACTGGTAAGCCTTAATGCAGAATTCTGCGCCCAAGACTTCGCCAATAGGGCCGCGGCCTAAGTTTTCGCGAATCTCCTCTAGACTCAAGGCATCTAATTGAAAGTCGGTTTTTTCACCGGGAAGCAGTTCGTATTTGAGGGTGAGATCGTCTTCCAAGAAATCGTAATACGATTCTAGTCCACCTTCGGCATTGATTCCCGAAATGTCTAGGAAATCGAGGGCGGGGCCTTTAATTTTTATTTCTACCACTAGCGGCGTAGCGGCAGCATTGTCGGGGTGACAAGAATCGAGACTGGGGTCGATCTTTTGGGCTTGGTTTTCGATGGTAAAGGTAAAAGAGTCGTCTTCACTATCGATGTACAGATCGCTATCGGTTCCCGAAACAACGGCGACAGGTTCGACTTCAACGGTATGGCCGCCTGGCGGAATCGGATCTTCGGGACTTTCACCCCCAACAGGTATATCTTCGTGATGTTCGCAGTCGTCGCCAATGGTGACAGCCGACACCGCGTGCCAGCCGGGTGCTAAAATGCCCACGCCGGGATCGGATTCGACGGTTAAACCATCGTCGCTAACCGTTCCAGTTCCCACCGTTTCCCAACGTCCCGAGTCGTGGTTGAACGAGAGAATTTCAGCTTTTTCTCCGGGTTCGAGTCCTTCTAAATTGGGTAAAGTGACGGCGGCGGGGACATCAAAATTGTTGGCGGGGCCGGTTTCGGTAAAAGCCTGGATCGAGAACACCAATTTCGGCGTGAGACCCTGGGGTAAGGGGCCGGGAATGCGATCGCTGGGAACGGGAATAATGGCAGCTTGCGTGGCGGCGTTCCCCAGTTTATCGACAGCCCCTTGAGTCCCCGGTTGAAACTCGACTTTCGCCCGATCCCAAACTGCGGGATCGATATCTGGGTTCATGTCAATTAAAGCAGCTTTTGCAGCTTTACCAAACCCAACTTCGGTCACTTCTGTCTCCGAAAGTTGCTGCATATCTCCCGGATCCATAGGCGGTAAAAACACATCAAAAGGCGTTCCGTCCATGGTCAATTGAATGGACTGACCGGGGATACTGTGGAAGGGTTTGCCCACGTTGGGATACACCATACCGTCGGGGGCGTTGGTGGCGGTGGATCCGTCAATGTGGACGAAGAAATCGGGGCCCGGTACGTCTTCGAGGACGAAGAAGCCGTTTTCGTCGGTGACGGCGTTGGCTTCGGGCAACCCATCAACGCGGATCGTGGCCCCAGCGATGGGAATGTTTTCACCGTCGGGGTTGGTGTTGTAGGAGTCGTAAACGTAGCCCCAGACTTCGGTTCCGCTTAGCCGCGTCATGGCGACGGTTTCAAATTCGGTGGTGCGAGTTCCGCCGGGAGTCCCGTCGTTGTCGGCATCGAGTTGGGCCCCATCGAGTCCTAAAATAGCATCGCCGTTAATGTCTAAGCGGACGCGGGCGCTACTATCCCAAATGTCGAGTTCTCCGTCTTCGGTGGGGAAGAAGCGGGCAAATTCACCAGTGGAGTTGACGACCCAGTTACCGTCAACTGTATCACCGAGGGCGTAAACTTTGATGCTGTCGTTGTTAACCGTATCCGGATCGACGGCGGCGGAGAAGCGAATGACAATTTCCCGTTCTAGAGAAACGTCTTCTTCGGTATGGGTGGGAGAAACGCTGACAATTTCTAGGGGTGGGGTTTCGAGGGTGAAGTTAAATTCAACTAATGGGGAGGGGTTGCCGTCGGTGTCGGCGGCTAGCAAGAATAGGGTATGTTCGCCGTCGGGAAGACGATCGCCGTAGAGGGTTTCGAGTTCTTGGCGAGTGAGGCTGAAGTTGCCGTTTTCATCGATGGGAATTTCAGTGTCCGCACCTGTAAATCCGGCTTTTAGCCACAGGATCTCGCCGTCGTCGGTCACGTTTCCGCGTACAGAAGGATCGCGGGTGACGCGATCGCTGTCACTCTCTCCGGTATCGTTTTGCAGTTCGATAGTGACGGTAGGGGCGATAATTTCGCCGACAGTCACGTTAAAGGATGTGGTGGTGGTGTTTCCGGCGGTGTCAACGGTGGTGAGGGTGAGGGTATGCTGTCCGTTGCTAACGCCATCGAGATCGAGGGGAGTATCGAAGGTGTCGTTATCGATCGCGATCGCTTTTTCGACACCATTATCGAGTTGATAGGTGAGTCCGACAATTTCGGATCCGGTTCCGCCAACCAAACCTTGCAAGCGAGTCTCGCTGTCGATGGTTTTACCATCGAGATCCTCATTAATATCTAAAGTCGGTTGGACGGTATCGAGGGTGAAGGGAACGGCGAGAGTGGACTCGTTTCCTTGTACGGTTGTGGCTTTGAGATAGAGGGTACGATCGCCGTCGGGAAGCGCACTACCGTAAATATTTTCCAATTCGGCGCGATCGAGAATAAAGCGGCCGTCGTTCCACAGATTTTCTCCGATCTCAACGAAGGTTTGACCGTCGAAACTGCCTTCAAATTTGTCAATGCTGGCAACATTACTCAGTTGTCCGTCAATGCGAGCAAAATTGGTAATGCTGTCGGTGGCGGAAATACCCGTGTCGCTAGCCAGGAAAGCATCAATTAACGGATCGGTTCCGGGGTTGGTATTGGCAACGGTAATGTTGTAGGTTTCTACGGTTTGGTTTCCGGCGCGATCGATGGCTTTGACAGTGAGGGTGCGATCGCCGTTACTCGTGTTGTCGAGATTGATTTCGGTATCGAATCCTCCACTGGCATCAGGATTGATGGAAATTTCCGCACCGCTATCGATTTGATAGCTGAAAAAGACCAGATCCGAACCCGTTCCAGTGGCGGTTCCCGTCAGGCGATCGCCCGGTTCAAAAGTGGCGTTTTCCAGTTCGGACTCGAAGTTAAAACTGGGGTTAGCGCTGTCAAGTGTAAAGACAATTTCTGCAAAATTAGACGCACCCTGATTTTCGTCGATCGCCTGCACGAATAGGGTATGCTGTCCGTCGAAAACTTGGCCGCCGAAGATGGTAGATAGACGATCGCGATCGAGGCTAAATGTGCCGTCGGCTTCCAGTGCGTCGGTAATGTCGGTAAAGTCAGCAATGGCAGTATCGCCGAATCCAGCTTGCAGTTTGGCGATCGCGTTTTGACTGTTAATGCTACCACTAACGGTAGCTGTTTTAGTCACGCGATCGCTGTTCGAAACTCCGCTATCCGTGCTTAAAGAAATGGATACTTCCGGCAAATTCAACGGGCCGATAACAGTGGGATCGGTTGTCCAATTTTTGCCAGGATCGATAACGCTACTGACATTAACTGCTTCTCCAACGGCTCCGGTGACGCGGAAAACAATATCGTTATAGTCGCCATCGGATCCGGCATCTACTCGTTGGTCTTCTAAAACAAAGACGCGACCTTCTCCGGTAATATCAGCAAGCTGTCCGACATGAAAAGCATCTTCTGGGTTGGCAGTTGCCAAAGAGAAAAGTGGTGTTTTATTACCTTCAATTTCGGGATTTTCAAAAACTTCGGCAACTGTTCCGTTCGGAACGAGCATCACGCCAAATTTATCTCCGGGAGTCAAATCAAACTCTTTATTTCCCTGATAGTCACCACTATTGTAGTTATTTTCAAAGGAAAAGTTAACATCTAAGCGAGCGCCTTCGCTGGCATCGCGAATGGCAATTCCACCGAGTGCGGAGTTGCTTAAGGCGCGTCGCGATACTTCTTTAATCCATTCGGGAGAACCCAACGCAAACTCGTCTAAACCAGACAAGCTAAAAATAGCGAGTTCGCCGCGATACGCACCGCCGTCAATTTCAAAACTAACTCCGACTTTACCCGACTCGCCAACGGTAAAGTAACCAGACTCGATCGGATCGTTGTTGGGGACGATCGCCTCTCCGGTGAGGGGATCGACTTCCAAGTTTAAGGTATAATCCGTATCGCTATCTTGGCGAGAGAGTTCTAAGACATAATTACCAGCGACTAGATCGTTTACCTGGATGGAATCCGTGCTTTCAGGGTCGATGAAACCGCTATCGATAACTTGTCCGAGATCGTCTTCAATTTTCCAGTCCATCCCGGCATTGAGTTGAGGAAAGGACAGGTTTAAATTGCTCGGATCTTGCAGTTGAAACGGATAGCGATCGCTCGGCTCTCCCGACAATACAGCGTCGGAATTGCTGTAAGTATTTTCAAAAAAGTTAATCTCGAAGCTGGACATAGTAGGTAAAGTCGAATCCGAAAAAAGGACAAAGAATTCCCCGTGAAGGAGCATCGCTAACCTTCACAAATTCAGGGTAAAGACAAGGAGAGATGAGGAACTATCCCCAACCTTTCTGTCCTTCTATCTGTCCTCAGCTTCAGTTTTTACGTCGATTTACAAAAACGTTACATATCTTTACAATTTTCTGACTCGATCCAGGTCAGGTAATATCCTTAGCCGTGTAAATCCGGTAGGTATCCCGTCCCTCCTGCTTGGCTTTGTAGAGGGCTGCATCCGCCGCCCGGACGAGTTGGTAAGGCGACTCGAGTTCGCGGGGATAGGCACTCACCGCCCCACAACTGAGGGTCACGTAGGGGCCAACTTGGGAATCAGCATGACGCAAGCGTAACCCTTTCACCCGGTGGCAGATGCGATCGACCACCCGCGCCACCCCGATCGCGTCGGTATCGGGCAAAACAACGGCAAACTCTTCGCCGCCGTAGCGCGTCACTAAGTCGCTTTGGCGCGTTGAGTCTTCGATGGCGGCGGCCACGCGCCGCAAGCAGCGATCGCCGGCCGGATGTCCGTAAGTATCGTTATAGTTCTTAAAAAAGTCGATATCGCACAACACCACTGCGATCGGCCAGTCCCGTCGCTGTCCTTCGTCCCATGTCCGCAAGAGAAATTGCTCGAAGGCGCGGCGGTTGGCCACTTGCGTGAGACTGTCGGTTTCGAGCATTCGCTGCAAGCCCGAATGGTAGCAACCCAAAGCAGCAATGGCTCCCAAGGCGGCGGCAAATAAGGGGGCGACGACGGGCACCCACCACCCCAGTAAAAAGGCTCCGTAACTGCTACCCACGATCGCGGCGATTGTTAAGATGGCGGCCCCCACTCTTTTGTAGAACGAATGGCGATGGCTGTTGAGGGTTTGCCAGCAGGCTTCGCTACCGATCCAAGCCGCGATCGCCAGCCACACCCACTCCCAGGTTTGGGGGATGCCGCGCATCAGGGGGCGGCCGTCGATCGCTGCACTGAGGATTTGGCTGATGGCGTTGGCATGAATGACAACCCCGTAGGTGCGCGAGGATTGAAGGTGGTTGCTGAAGGGGGTGTAAAATTCGTCTTTGAGACTG
>CAKZKB010000303.1 GCA_937121005.1 uncultured cyanobacterium
GAAATGTCTTCCCCTTGCTCGCCGGAGTTGGGATCGGTTTCAGCGATCTCGATTTCTTCGACTTCCTGGATATAAGGTTCGCTATACTTATCGATCGCCTGTCCCAAATCCGATCCAGTCCAATCTTTCCCCTCGGAAATGACTTCACTGATATGGGGCGCTCGACCGAATGCACCGCGAATTTGGAAAATGATATCGTTATAATCGAGATCGGGATTCAGATCGTACCGGATATCTTCCATCGCAAATGTGGAACCATCCCCCGTAACATCGGCCAGTTGGCTGATGTGAACGTGACCACCTGGGTTAGCCGATGGGATCGAAAACAAGGGCAGTTTTGCGCCTTGTAAGTTGTCTAAATTGTTGGCAATTTGGCTCGCTGTTCCGTTAGGAATCAGCATGAGTCCGAATGTATCTCCCGGGCGCATGGAAAAGGTTTTGACTCCTGAATATGCTCCCGAATTCCAGTTACGGCTTTCTCCTAGCTTACCGTCAAAGCGAGCCCCTTCGCTGGCATCAGAAATGGCAACGAAGCCTTGCTGGAAATCATCTTGCTGGGAATGACTCGTAACTCGCGAGAAAACCTCCTGTAAAAATGCTTCAGATCCGGGTTCGAGATCTTCTAGTCCCTCTAAACTAAACACCGAGAGTTCGTTTTTGTACGCACCGCCATCAAAGAGAAAGTCAAAGCTAACTTGTCCCGTTTCGCCAACGGTAAACGTACCACTGGTCAAATCGAAACTGGATTGAGTCGTATCGGCGGTTTCGTCAGATTCAGATTCTGATGTTTCCTCAGCCATCGCCTTATCGGATTCAGTTTTGGCTTCAGCATTCGCGATCGCTTTTCCTTCACTCACCGTTGCATCCGCATTTTCTGTTTCAGGTACAGTTTCTAAGTCCGAGCCTTTGTCTTCATCCGCAACAGGAACTTCTACATCTTCTGATGTATCGTTCTCTACGGTCGTCCTTTCCGGTTCGGAAACAGTCTCATTTGGGGCGATCGCCTCTTTCTGGGGGTCTGAATCCGCGATCGTCTCTACCGAATCCGATTCGGTGTCCTCAGCAGAATTAGCCGCATCGGTATCGTTCGGTGTGTCATTCGATTTCGGATCGCTGTCTGTTTCTGAAGCGATCGTCTCTTCACTACTCTCTACGCCATCTTCTGACGTTTTCGGTTCGCTATCTGCTTCCCCAGTAGAGTCCTCGATTGTCTCTTCCCCTGTTTGAGGTTCCGTCTCTTCTGACAGTTCGGTAGCAGTGTCTTCTACCTCTTCCTCCCCTGGCGTTTCTGAGTCGCTGACATCGTTTTCCTCTTCAACTTTATCGATATAGGTTAGTTCTTCTAAATCCTCTTCAGAAATATCCTCGTTAATAAGGTTGTCTTCGATATCGATGTTATCTTCAATCTCGACATCGCTATCATCTTCAGTCTCAACGTCGGTTTCCCCTTCCGGTTCGTCAACAGATGTTTCCGTTTCGGGTTCGCTGTCGGGAGTCTCCACCTCTACCGCGTCGCCAGGATCGGTAACGGTGTCAGAGTCGGGAGGATCGATCGCCTCTTCCATCCCTAGATCCACATCGTCCGCATCAAGGGTTTCTCCATCCACGTCGCCAAATCCCACCGTTGGCGTGAGAATGGGTTCGAGAATGAAGGTGTCGCGATCGACGGCGATCGCTTTACGCCGTCGTCGGTACGCTTTCAGCCAGTGGCGGAAGGAGAACAGATTTGTCATGAGTAGATGGCCCCCCTGGGGGTATTTCCCTGCATCTCTGCTTATCTATCTGAGGGAATCGTGCGATTTTACGGGAATCGAGAAAAATTGTTACATAAGTTTACATTCGAGGGAGGGTTCCGCGATCCGGCCCCAGTTTTCATAGGGCTAGCTAGAGTATAATAGATGTCTGTGCTTGGGGATCGAACAATGGTTGAGGTCACGATTGAAATATCTGACGAACTTGCTGCTCGCTTAGAACCTCTTCGCGATCGCTTGCCTCAATTGCTCGATCGCGTTTTGGATACTGTATCGAGTAGGGACTTTATAGGAGATCGCCTGTTCGACCCGGTTTGCAATTACGAAACTTCTCCGGTTTATAATGAAGTTTTGGATTTTTTGATGAGTCGTCCCACTCATCGAGAAATTGCCGAATTTAAGGTTTCTTTGCAGGCACTAGATCGGCTAGAAACTTTACTCGAAAAAAATCGACAAGGTACGTTAAGCTCGGTTGAGACAGCAGAACTCGATTTATACGAACAGCTTGATGGTATGATAATGTCTTTAAAAGCAAAGGCTTATGGTACGATCGATTGATGACCTCTCCCTACATTTCAAGTACGCTGCGACAATTAGTTGTCGATCGCGCTGGTGGCAAATGCGAATACTGTTTAGCCCCTCGATTTTACCACAGGAGCGATCGCTTTCATACTCAATCAGATGTACTAAACCGAGACAGGAGTTCTTCGCGAGATAATTCCATAATGAGTTGAGTTCGATCGAGGGGCGGAAGTTGAAGCAGTCGATCGACAATTTGAGTCAGTTTTTCATCAATTTCGCCAAATTTGACTTGCAACATACTTTCAACCATGATGCGCTGTCCGCGATCGGCGGCAGTTTGAATCCGTTCGAGGTACACTGGCGATAGTTCCATAATTAACTCCCGATCGTCTGTGGTTAAGTTTTGACGAGCTTCTAAAATGGCGAAGAAGTTAGATAAAACTTCGAGAATGCCATCTTTAAATGGTGTGGCATTTGGTAGCGCCCGAAATTCAGCGATCGCCCCTTTTTGTACGTTTCCTCTTCCCAACATTCGCAACCATAAGGTTTGAGGGGTGCGAGGAAGTTGGTGAATGACAACGATCGCTGTTCGTAATGCCTCAGCGAGATAATGGATCCCTGGATCTGTTTTCAGTTTAGCACCAAATTGGTCTAATAGATCTGAGGATGCTGTGGGAGTGAGGATCCACAGTTGGTAGGGAGAGGAATTGGCTAGATCGTTGTCCCGTTTGGCTTGACGAAGGCGATCGCGTTCGACTGCAATCAGTTTACCCATGCAGTTGAGAATGTCATCGGCGGTTGCGGGGTTGCGAAAGGGTTCAAAGATGGCGGGAGTGGCTGCCATTTTCCCCAGCAAACCCAATGCTTGAGTAGCGATCGCGTTTTGTTGTTTGGGAACGAAGAGAACATCAACTTGTCTCACTTCGGCGGCAATATTCTGGCTGGTTTTGACTTCGCCGAGGGGAGAGAGAAGTTCTTCCAAGTATTGTTTGGCAAATTGGTCGTGGAGTAAGCGTGTCATGGATGGAATGAGCGATCGCCCCTCAATTTTACCATCATAACGATCGCGTCAAGAATCCAGTTCCAATTGTTTCATTGCTTCTTTTAATGGAATTCCTCCCTCTGCTTGCTGTCGGGATCGCGATCGCTCGATAATGTCGATAAATTGAGGATTGAGGCTGAGACGAACGGTTTCTAGATCGATTTTCATAATTGAGCATCGCACTTAGTTTTCAGGATTTTGTAGTGATGAAGCGACTTTTAGCTTGTGGGCTTCTTCAGTCTCTAACCGCGATAAAGTGGTCGCAGCGTCGGCGAGGTAAGCAGCAAGTACGGCCCTTTTTCCTGGATCTTTTTCTCGCCACAGATCGCCAGAATACACCATCACGAGATTGCGGTAGGCTTGGATAGATTCAGGGTCGATCGCGTAACTCATAGCTTAGACTCCACTCATGTCAAAAGGATAATGTTGGACAAAAATATTCAGCAATTGGCGTTCGGGTTCGAGATAGGTAAAGGTAATTTGTAGTAGTTCGTCACCTTCTACAGAGGTCATGGCGTAGCCATCTTGGTTGCGGATGCAGATGAAGATGTCGGACATAAGGGTATGGTAGCAGATCGCCCCTCGATTTTACCACAGGAGCGATCGTCGGTTTGCCTATTTGAGCTAGCTAGGGTATAATATCGAGAAGCGTTTTGACAAAGTTATGCAAAGTTACACTCTAACATCCGCTCGCGATCGGGAAGTCTTCGATCGCGCTCTAGACGAACCCATTTTAGTCACTCGATCCCCAAACGAACGATATGTTGTCATGTCGGCTGGAACTTACAAAAAATTAATCGATCGCTTAACGGAATTAGAAGATTGTGTCTGGGGTCAGACTGCGAAAATAGCGATGGAGGACTCTCAACTTGTCGGAGAAGAAAAATTCACGTTGGCTTTACAAGATTTGGCAAATGGCGAAACTTGATGGACTGGCAACGGTACTAGATTTTCTCAAGAAGTTACCGCCTAAAATTGCGGCTCAAATTGCCAAAAAGGTTCTGGCGTTGAACATCGATCCGCTTCCAGCAGACAGTAAAACACTGAAAGGATATTCTGGCTACTATCGGGTTGATAGCGGGGAGTATCGAATTATTTATTGCTTCAAACCAGACGAGGATCTCGTTGAGGTTATTTTGGTCGGGAAACGCAATGATGATGAGGTTTACAAACAACTCAATCGATTGTTAGGATAGGAGAGCAGCTTTCCCTCCTATCGCCCCTCAATTTTACCAGAGGAGCGATCGTCCCCAGTTCTGTAGGGGCGATTCGCGAATTGCCCCTACTTCCAATTCACCGAGGTTCTTAAGTAAAATCACCATATTTTGCCAACCAGCTGGAACCTGTATAATAGTCATTGGATGCTCCTAATACATACAACGTACCAGAATCATCGACGGCTAAATCGGAAAAATGGATGTAATAATTTTCCACGTATCCAGCAATTGCTTGGTTGATATCTTCTTTCCACAGGAAGTTACCATCGCTGTCATACTGGTAGATCTCAGCACCTTTATAAACAGTGTCGTTTACCCCTGCATAAATGCGATTGTATTGGTCGATCGCAATGCGCTCGACATTAATACCCAAATTTTTTAGCCACTGGCGATTACCATTAGCATCGTATTTAACGAGCCAGCCTTGGCTGGTAGAACTGTTATCAGAACCAGCAAGATAGACGTTGCCAGCGCTGTCAGTTAACATTTGTTCGACGGGATAACCAAAACCAGTATAGAGATCTGAAATTGAAGTTGTCCAAAGTAACTGATTCTGGCTATCGTACTTCCGAATTTCGTAGTCATAGTTATCATTAAAACCGATTGAGAAACGATTTCCTGCATCATCGGTAGTGGAAGAAGCAGTTCCCACTTTGCGATCGCCAAGATTGACTCCTTCTACATCGTTTAAGCTGAGATCGGTAGAGTAACCTCCCACACGTTCTATTGATTTTTTCGATGTTTGGCTTTCTGGGATTACAAAATCATAAGATTCCCCATTAATTGACACCGTGTATTCTCCAGCAAAGAAGTCTTCGGCTTTGCCTAGAGATACAACTTCCTCAAATGTTTTTATTTGAGGAGTATAATCGCCTCGTTGTCGTTCTGCTAAAACATCAAGAGAAAAACTATATGCGTCTTGAGTCGTTTGGATTGGGTGAACTTTCAACCAACTGCGATCGGGCAAATACCCCTTAATAACTAAGTTGACTTCAGAGGAAGTCTCGTCGATGTCAATTTCGGCTTCATTAACCAAAACTCGAGTATCTGTAGCCCACATAAATTCTGGACTTGCGATAGGTGATGCAAACTCAGATGTATCGCCATCAGCATTCGTGACTGTTGCTGTGACAAATTGACCTCCTTCAAGACTAGGTAAGTCAAAATCAAAATGAGCTTTGCCTGTAAAGCTGTTAAAACTATCAGGTGTAAGAGTGACGTTTTTAGATCCCAAGAATGTTGCTCCTTCTTTTTTGTTAGTAGAATTTGCAAAGAATTCAATACGATAGGTCTCGTTTACTTGACCATCAAATTCTAAAGACAAGTCTGTTACTGGTAAAGACCATTCGTTCCCATGAAAATTCAAGTCATCATAATCCCAGTCCGCCCTCGATAAAACTGGAGAATTTTGAAGGTTATTCGCTCCGACATCGCTATCACCAATATCATTAGCTGTTTCACCATCATCTCCTAGATCGATTGCTATAGAATCATTACCAAAAATAATGTTGGTCAAGACTGAGTTTCCAACAGCCGTCTCGCCATTCACAAAAACACCGTTTTTGCCATTCCCATGAATAAAGTTTTGCGCTCCAGTTTTCGTTCCTCCAATGGTGTTATTTGATGCCCCCCAAATGGCAACACCGCTATAGGTGTTACCTAAATCTAAATTTCCAGTGAGATCTGTGCCAATATAATTCCCTTGTACGACATTTCCTGTCGCACCATCTCCCGATATATAAATTCCATCGTTACCATTTCCAGAGATAACATTGGTACGATCTGGAGTGGTTCCACCAATAGTATTATTTGATGTCCAAATCGAAATACCGCTATAGGTATTTCCGAGATCTTTAGTCCCTGTAACATCCGTTCCTAAGTAGTTGCCTTCAATTACGCTTCCACCATCGCCAGTCAACCGGATACCATCTAAACTGAAACGGTTTATGACTAATCCTTTAACTTTGCTGTTTCCAGCAGAAATGTGTAAGCCATCCACACCATTTCCAGCCAGACTACCATCGAGTTCGACGATCGGCTTATCGGTGTAACCCGGTTGACTCGTGCCATCAATAACCACAGGTTCGGTGATTTCCGGTAATCCCGAAAGCGGACGAATGGTAAATGCACCCGTCACCGAATTGTAGTTCGGATCGGTTGTGGGAATATCAAACTCGATTGTCGTATCGGGGTTGCTGTTGGCATATTCAATTGCATCTCGCAAGCTACCTGACCCACTATCGTTGGTATTGCTGACAAAGTAGGTATTACCAACCACATTTGATGGAGGTTCTGACACGATGACAGGTTGAGAAAACTCCGATGTATTACCGTCAGCATCCGTCACAGTCGCCGTCACAAATTGCCCCGCAGCCACACCAGAGAAGTCAGCCGAGAAGGTGACATTACCACTGTTATCTGTCGTAACATTTTGGAAGCCGAGGAAGGTTTCACCTTCGGCAGAGTTATCGGGATTGGCAAAGAATTCGATGCGGATGGTACTGTTTGCCGCACTGTTTACCGTCCCTTCAATCGTGGTCGTATTTTCGCTAACTGTCGCCGCCGTCAGAGTTGGCGTTTCTGGTTCCCCGTTGCCACCATTATCGAGAGAAATTGCTTCATCGGTATTGTCAAAAATGGTATTGGCTTCGATGCTGTTTCCAGTACCTTGAGAAACCCAAACACCCGATCGTCCGTTATAGGAAATCGTATTTCCAGAAACGGAGTTATCATCTGCTGCGATGAAAATACCATCAGAAGCATTGCCTAAATCTTGAGTACCAGTAATATCAGTGCCGATTTTATTACCTTGTACGGTATTGTTTGATGTAAAGACGATCATTCCTCGCATCCAGCTACCTGAAATGACATTCCCCGCACCCGGATCTGAACCACCAATAATGTTACGATCTGCATTTTGGAGAATAGAGACTCCCGTTCGGTTGCGAATCTCCTTAGTCCCCGTTACATTAGTCCCAATTAGATTTCCTTGCACGACATTGAGAGAAGACGTGCCAGTAATATAAATTCCTTGGTCATTCCCCGAAATTAGATTTCCTGCACCGGATTGTATTCCACCAATTGTATTGTTATCAGAATTATCAAGCATCACACCGCCAGTATTACCGCGATCGAGGTTTCCCGTAGCATCAGTCCCAATATAGTTGCCTTGAACAGTATTATTGCCCAACCCTTTTAATTGAAGGGCTGTACGGAAACTATTGATAACTAATCCGCGAATAGTGCTATTTCCACCAGAAACCACTAATCCATTTAGACTCTTATTGTTGCCCGTCAGTTCAATTATGGGTTTACCAGCATAACCCGGTTGACTCGTGCCATCAATAACCACAGGTTCGGTAATTTCCGGCAACTCCGAAAGCGGACGAATGGTAAATGCACCTGTCGCCGGATCGTAATTCGGATCGGTCGTGGGAATATCAAACTCGATCGTCGTCGTATCGGGATTGCTGTTAGCAAACTCGATCGCCGCTCGCAAACTACCCGGCCCGCTATCGTTAGTATTGCTGACAATATAGCCGTCATTATCCGCGATCGCGATCGTCGTCGTCGCCGTATCACCCACCTTGTAACCTTGGTTCGCCGCCACCGCCAACATCAACGATTCCGAACCATTTTCGATCGCCGTATCGTCAATGGGTTCGACGCGCACGGTGACACTTTCCGCACCCGCCGGAATCGTCACTTGACTACCCACAACGGGAACGCCACCCACAACCAAACGATAGCCATCGCCGAGAACCGCTTCTCCACTGGCTGTCAAATCGATCGCCAGAGGTAAATCCGTATTCCCCGTCCGACTCACCTTAAATTCTCCAAAATTGGGCCACTGCTGCGCCGTCGTTTCCGCCGCCTCGGAATCCAACGTTTCCACTGTTACCGTTGGCGCACTTCCAAACAAGCGCAAATCCCAAGATTGCAACTCGCTATCGTCGCTGTTGTCGCTTCCCGACACCCGCAACTTCCACTCCCCTTGGGAAGATTCGCCCCAATGACGCACCGATCGGTACGTCCACCGAGTCGTATCGTTATTGTTGTCAGACTCATCCGACTCCGATTCCACATAGTGCCACTCAGCCAACCGAGACACCGTTTCTCGGGTATTCCCCTCCGCATCGGTGAAGGTATGCACCAACTCCACATCCAAATCGCCGGGATTGTTCAGCGTCGTCAAATCCACCTCAACCCATTCCACCGTCATATTGTCGATGGGGACAACATCAGAATTGACAGCATCCTCCAACCACACCGTCTTATCCGTCGGAATCGCCGTCTCAAACGGAGTCGTATCGCCTAACTCAAAGCGATCGACATCTGCTTCCGTCCCCACTGTTTTACCCGTCTCTTTCCAGGCGATCGCCTTGGCAACCGCCGCCTTCGCATCCACGATCCCAAAACCGTACTTCTCGCTGTGACGGATCGGATCCCCCGATTTCCCCGTCCAGTCGGCATCATCTTCAGGAACGCGATCGCGATTCGCCGTTTCCGCCAAAATGTGCTGAACGTCCCGCGCCGTCAAATTGGGATTGGCTTCCAACATCAAGGCTACCACTCCCGAAACAATAGGAGCCGCCGCCGAAGTCCCACCAAATCCTTCGGCCCATTCTCCATCTTGGTAGCCACGCTCCGAGCTTGAAGAATCTGTTAAATCCGCAGTGACAATCCCCGGCAAATTATCTTTATCTTTATCGCCATTATCCGACGGTGCAGTGATGAACAATGCCGATCCCGTCGTGCTGTAAGGAGCGCGTTTGCCATTGTAGTCCACTGCGCCCACAGAAATCACCTGGCGAGCGCTCGAGAAAGCACTATAGTTAATGCCTCCCCCTTCGCCTTCATAGCCGTCATTCCCGGCCGCTGCCACGTAGATGCTACCCGACTGAGCGCGTCCGGTTTCTACTCCTGCTTGTAGGGCGCTCGTCATATTCGCTTGGGGAACAAAATAATCCGGCCCCCAACTATTGTTGAAGATATCAATCTCCTGGTTTTTATGAGTTAAAGCATCCGCGATCGTCGTTCCTAACGGATCCTTAGAATAATCCGTCGGATCCGTATTGCCAATCAACCGCAGACCCGTTAGCTCTGCTCCTGAAGCCACACCACGTCCATCCTCGAAAATATCATTTCCGGCCGCAATTCCGGCTACAGAGGTTCCGTGAGGGTTATCTGTACTAAACTTGAGACTCCAAGAGAAATTCTCTTGCAAGCTCTTGTAAGTTTGTTTTAACTGTTCTAATTGCTCAGAGGTTATTTCAGTCCCCGGTTGGACATGAATTGCATCGTTGATGCGGAGAGTCAGTTTCCAATCTCCGTTAGCATAAGTTTGTTTGAATTCATCAGACAAATCTTTATTTCCTTCTGAGTCCAATTCTTTTAAGTCAATTGTTTCAAACTTACTAAATGTAGGATCTCCCCATCCGGGATAGTAGCGAGAGCGAGAACTGCGACCGCGATCGTCGGGGACAAATGTCTGCTTGGACGGACTTGTCAAGGTTACACTTATATCGTCAGGCAGAGAGTCTGGAAGCTGCAAGTTTAGACTTAACTCCTTCGTAATTCCTGTTAAATTTACAGGAATCGTAGATATTAATTTCTGAGGTTTCATCAAATTATTTGCAAGTTCTGAGTAAATAATCGTTGATTCCGAAAACTCTCCATCTCCAAACTCAACATTCGTTGATTCTGGAGTAGCGCGGTTCATCTCCGGTTGATTCTTTTCAGGATCGTTGAAATCCCAACTTAAATCATCGCGATAGCGATCGCCAAAGGCAACGTGAGTTTCCTCAACACCATCATCAACAATGCCAATGGTTACGCCTTTTCCATTAATTTGTTTGCCATCAACTTTATGTTGTTGTCGAGCATCGAGAACCCCACTATCTCGCAAATGCCAGAAGTTGTTAACGATCGGATTGAACAACTCTAAATGCACGGGAACCAACGGATAGGAAAATTCCACTCCCTCGATCGCTTGCAACTGTACAGCGACATCTTGAGGACGAATGTTGTCCGGGAATTTCCATACATGAGTATTAGGAATGTGAGGATTTTTGCGAATGTATTCCGCACCCGCAACTTGTGCCAATGCAGCCGGATCCACATCCGATCGCACGCTGACTAACCACTCCCGCGTCACCGCTAACCGATCGCGATCGTAACTGTCGAGATCCATCGCTTGTTCGATGGAACTCTTCACCGTCGGCGACAAAGCATCTTCTTCTGAAACCGAGAGAACTGTAAAGCGATCGCTTTTTACTTCTCCCGCAACACCACTGCGATCGTAAGCGACTGCTTTAATTTCGTAGTGTCCCGGTTCCCGTCCTTCTAAGTTGTAGTTAAACGCAAACCGACCCCAGCGATCGTCTTTATTCCAAGCAATAAAGTTTTCCGCATCGCTGATATCTTCCCAAGCACCACCATCTTTCCGCAACCAGAAATCAATGCGCTCTAAATCCGTAGCGCCATCACCATCAAATACCTTACCCGAGAAGCGCAGGTCTTCCCCCGGATTGTACAGTAGATCCATGGAAAAATCTAAGTCTTCCGGCAATTGGTTGGGAGTCCCGATCTCGCGATCGTCATCCCCCACATCGTCCGTTCCCTTCTCGTAAATCGCCGGAAGCACAATTTTATCACCAGGGACTAACGGCTCGTTTTTGTCCGTAAATGGCGTACCATCTTCTCGCAAAATCTCGTCCCAACGATCCTCATCTTGCAATTCTTCCCGCGCAATACCCGCCGGAGTTGTCTCCGACGACACCACATAAAATGCCTTGCTGTTCCCCGGAATTTCCGGCGGATCGTAGGGTTGCGCCTCCGTTGCTTTTGCTAAATGCACCGCCGCCAATAAATTCAACAATCCCGCACCCGTTTCGCGATCGGGGTTGGGAATATCTAAATCCGTCGCCGTCGATTTAATAATCTCGACCACTTGACGATAACTCAATTCGGGATTGGCGGCCCAAACTAGCGAAACAGCACCCGTCACTTTCGCCGTCGCCACAGAAGTTCCCGCCATAGTTCCGACACCATCGCCAACCGTAGAAACAGCTGGATTTTCCAGGGTTCCACCTTCAGCAAGAATATCCAAACCGTAACCGTAGCTGGAATACTCAGCGCGATCGCTCCCTTTGGCGATCGACACTTGGCTGTCAAATCGTTCCGCAGACCCGACAGTAACGATATTATCAAACTCCTGAGAAGCCTGGGCCAATGCTGGCATTACGCCACCATCATTGCCAGAAGACACCACTAACAGAATATTATTGTCACGAGCGTACTGAATGGCAGCACGTTCGTTTTCCGTCAATTCGTAACGAGTAACCGTATTCCCATCTGCATCAGTTTCCGACAGTGCAAAGCTGAGATTCACAACCGCATTTGGCTGTCCCGACGCTTTTGCAGTATCCACAAACTCAACTAAAGATTGCGTCCAATCCTCAGATCCGACACCGCGACCGACCCAAATTGGCGCATCATCGTTAATGCCATCAATGCCTTCATCATTGTTTTGAATGGCTTTGATAATACCCAAAACATGAGTGCCATGTTCGCTCCCCTCTCCTGACTCAATAAAGGAATTGTTGTCGCCATCGACAAAATCGAATCCAGATTCGATATCGCTATAATCAATATCGAAATTGTCCGCACTAAAACCAGTGTCGATAATTCCCACTAAAGGCTGGTTTTCTTTGGGGAAATCAAACTGTAGTAAGCCATCAGGAAGCTCGATCGCGTCGGGGACGGGATTGCTGCGATCGACATTCGTTTGCGATTGAGGATCGGTACTCGACTGAACTTCATCATTACTGTTTTCACCAGTACCTTCCTCAGATACAGTGTTTTCTTGGGACACCGATTGCGTTTCCGACTGCTGTTGTGGAGCGATCGCATCTCCTTCACTCGCAGACTTGTCGCTATCGGACTCAACGACAAATTCGGTCGAGTTAACGTTCCCAGAATCTTCTTTTTCTCCCGTTACAGAGAACTGTTGTTCGCTTTGAGTGGATTCAGAAGACTCGTATTGAGTACCGTTAGATTCCGATGTCCCCGAACTCGAGTTCGAGATATCGGCATTATTTTGTGCTGTATTTTGGCCCGAACTATCCGAGTTGGTATCCGAAGCATCGATCGTCTCTTCAGTGTCGCTTCCAACCTCATCAACGATGGGGTTAGTTTGTGTATTTCCCGCACTCTCAACATCAGAAGTTTCTGGCGTTATATAAGGCTTAGTATATTCGACGATCGCCTTGCCTAAATCCGTTTCTAACCAACCTTCGCGATCGTCCATCACTTCACTAACATGAGGTGCTTTACCCGTTGCTCCACGAACTTGGAAAATGATATCGTTGTAGTCGCGATCGCTCTTACCATCTACGCGCAAATCTTCCATCACGAAGGTGTTGCCTTCGCCAGTCACATCGGCAATTTGTCCCAAGTGAAATTCATCTTCAGGGTTGGCAGTTCCTAAAGAATACAAAGGACGCTGCGCTCCTTCCAAACTGGGATTGTCGGCAACATTACGGACGCTACCATTGGGGACAAATAATACGCCAAAGCGATCGCCTGCTTTCATGTTGAAGGTTTTGACACCTTTATATTCCCCCGAGTTCCAGTCATTTTGTTCCCCGAGTTTGCCGCTAAATTTGGCTCCTTCCGTGCGATCGGAAATCACCACATGACCCAACTCAGAACTGCTAAGAGCGCGATCGGCACTTTCTCGAATAAAGGCGATCGTTGACTCTTCTGACTCTAGATCGATCGACAAGTTCTCTAAACTGAAAATACCGAGTTCGCCTTTGAATGCACCGCCATCAAACAAGAAGTCGATGCCGATTTCTCCGGATTCACCAACCACAAAGGTTCCGGTCTCGAAATTGATTCCCTTTATTCCTTCTAGTAAGTTATCTGTTTCGCGATCGTCTTGCTGTTCGCCTTGTTCTTCATCCTCTGAGAGTTCGGAATCCCCATTTTCAGTATTCGCAGTCACATCTTCATCTTCTGAAGGCCGATCGCTAGTCGTCTCATTTTGCTCGGAACCATTATTTTGAGCAGTGCCATCATCTTGTCCCAAACTCGCTGGAACCGTCTCCGATTTGACAGTTTCAGGAGAATCTTGACGATCGACCTCATTCGAGGAATCGTTCTTAGTCTCTGATATTTCCTCAGAATCTTCGTCTGTCGTGTTTACCTCTACAGCACTGTTACTGTCATCCTTTCCAACCTGCGATTTAGCTTCAGGTTCAGTGACACTATTTACACTTTCATCAACCTCGTCTTCAGAGTCTTCGAGATCGAGACTTTCAGAATTGGATTCAGTGTCGCTATCGGAGTCTGAGGCGATAGGTGCGCTGTCGCGGATCGCTTCAGATTCGACTTCTACTGTTTCTCCTGTCCCCTCTTCCTCAGCGCGATCGTCATTTTCCCCATCAGAACCGTCCACATCGCTCTCGATCGAGGTAGATGCTTCAGTTTGCGAATCCATTTCTTCTTGAGCTTCTTCTCCTTCTGAAACGGAATCGTCAGCGCGATCGGTATTCACTTCCGCATCATTATCAATAAAATCTAGAGGTTCTAGATCGTCTTCGGCAATTTCCTCTGTTACAAAATGCTCTTCAACAGTGCTTTCCTCACTTTCTGCTCGGTCTGAAAACTTCTCACTGTTACTCTCTTCTTCAGACTCGATTTCCGAATTAGAAGATTCAGCTTCCACTTGCGTCTCACCATCAGAGGTGTTCTCTTCAGCTACAGAATTGCCATTTTCTACGTTGGCACTATCAACGTCTCCCGCAGTCCCTTCATCTGTGGACTCAGCTTCTTCTGGAAGAGTTGCAATTAAAGCCACTGCTTCCCCTTCGCTATCGTCACCAGCATCAACCAGACCACTAGGAGTTAAAATGGGTTCTAGGAGGAACGTTCTCCCTACCCACTGCTGCGACTCCATCTTCCGGGAAGACGGTTTGAACCAGTTTAAGAAACTTAGCAAATCCATAGCTGTAGCCACCCCTACGCGGACTTAATCAATTCGGCAACGGTTTGAACGTTAAGCCAGAGCCAAAACCTTGATGTTTTTCATCATACTCCTCCTACCCGGACTTGTGCAGCTTGAGTTTGTAAAGTTTTAATGAACTGGGTTGACATAAAGACCCAAAATCATCAAGTTGGATCTGGCCTACACTTCTATCAAGGTTAAGTTTGCTTTTTTACGGAAAAACAGCCAATTTGTAACAAAAGTTTACAAAAACAACGGTGTGGAGGTCAATCTGAGGAGTGTCACACCCATAAGGGGCTTTACACAATCTTCATATTACGGCGATTAACAATGCAGCGATCTGAAAGAGGATTCTATGGAGATCGGGTGACTCTTTAAGTAGACGGCCAAGATGAATCTTGTACGTTATTCCACATAAAACCACTGTTGGATGACCAGGCGATCGCTGGGATCTACACGACC
>CAKZKB010000304.1 GCA_937121005.1 uncultured cyanobacterium
ATGTAGGGGCGAATGGCATTCGCCCAATCTCAAATGTCACACTGTTTTCGGAAAAAGGTATAAGGCTGTAACCATGGGGAATGGGCGAGGCATTCGCCCTGTTATTGTTAACCACAAACTTCATTTTTCGGTGCGAATGCCTAGCCCCTACGGGGGGTTATGCTTTTGATTCTTTTTTCTTGAACATTTGCAACATCCGATCGGTGACGAGAAAACCGCCAACAACATTGATGGTGGCGAGAACAACGGCGACCAAACCGAGGATAACGGTGATATCCCAACTGCGATCGCCTGCGACAATCAACGCCCCGAGAACGGCAATTCCCGAAATAGCATTCGCACCGGACATCAACGGCGTGTGCAACGTCGGCGGCACTTTGTTGATGACCTCAAACCCCGCAAAGGAGGCGAGAACGAAGACAAACAAGGCAGAAATTAATGCGTCGTCCATGATTTGGTAATTGGTAATTGTCAATGGGGAATGGGTTATTGGGAACTGGCGGTATTGGCAGCCTTCGATTGCAACCCAAAAGCTCACCTTAATACCTAAAACCTAATCCCTAACACCTAAACAGCGACTTCTAGCGCTTTTTTGACGCGATCGTTGCGGATTTCGCCGCTATAGGCCACGCAGGTGCTCGCCGGAATGTCATCCTCAAAATCGAGCTTCAGTTCGCCATCTTTCATCAAGTATTCCAAGAAGGTAGAGATGTTTTTGGCATACAGTTGGCTGGCGTGAACGGGCATCGACGAAGGTAAATTAATCGGCCCGATGAGAGTGACACCGTGACGGATGACATCTTTTCCGGCTTCGGTTCCTTCGCAGTTGCCACCTTGTTCGCCTGCCAAATCGACGATAACCGATCCCGGTTTCATTTGCGAAACCATGGCATCGGTGATGATGCGCGGTGCTTTTTTGCCGGGAACTTGTGCGGTGGTAATTACGACATCGGACTGGGCGACGCTGCGGGCGATCGCTTCTTGGGTTAGCTCCTTAGAACGCTCCGAGATCTCTTTAGCATAACCTCCTTCTGTCGTGGTTTCTTCCTCTAAATTCACTTCGACAAATTTCGCTCCCAAACTTTGCACCTGTTCTTTCACTTCCGGGCGAATGTCGAAGGCTTCCACTACTGCACCTAAGCGACGGGCGGTGGCGATCGCTTGCAAACCCGCCACACCCGCACCGACGATAAAGGCTTTGGCGGGGCGAATGGTGCCCGCCGCCGTCGTCAGCATGGGAAAGAATTTCGGTAGGGTGGTAGCGGCAATCAGAACGGCTTTGTACCCGGCGATATTGGCTTGCGACGAGAGTGCGTCCATGCTTTGGGCGCGGCTGGTACGGGGGATCAGTTCCACGCTGAGGGCGGTAACGCGGCGATCGGCTAGATGCCGTACCCGTTCCGGTTCGCCGAGGGGGTTGAGAAAACTAATCAGCGTCGCCCCTTCTTTGAGGCGATCGATCTCTTCGCCTTTGGGTGGGGCCACTTTCAGCAGCACGTCGGCTTCGCGCCACAGGGCTTCGGGATCGCCGATAATGGTGGCCCCGGCTTTCTCGTAGGCTTCGTCGGCGATATACGCGCCAGCGCCTGCCCCCGCTTCCACCCACAGTTCTACGCCCTCTTTTTTGGCAAGGCGGGACGCGATCTCGGGCACCAGCGCGACGCGGCGTTCGCCGAATTCAGTTTCTTTTGCGACTGCAATTTTCATGTTTGCTCCTCAAAACGATCGGTTGCCTGCACGGTTCGGCGCTGTCGGGCAGCCGAACTCGGGGTCGCAGTGCGGTTTTTAGATTTATATGGTATTGATTTATGAGAATTTGGCAAGTTGGTACGCGAGACCGCCCCCCTGAAGCGACCCGTCTTGCCTTGCATACTAGGCGCGAATTGGGGAAATTGGGGGGATCTTTAGGTTGTTTTAATTAAAGCGATCGTTCGATCGTCATTCGATCGCCTTGAAAATGGGGAGCGATTAAGGGGATGAAGCCGAAAATATCTAGAGCAAGTAACTCCTGCTTTTGTAAATCCAGTTCAATTTCCATTAGACATGGGGTCTTAATTTTGCGAAAAGTTGGGGGTGTAGATTTTCTTCCCCCCGAACTTTCCAAGACGAACTCTGAATTCTGAATTCTGAATTGGAGCGAAGCGACTGACATGGGCAGGAAGACAAAGCCGAGTTGCTCCCGTATCGACGATCGCGTTTTCTAACCTCGTACTGCAAACCCGATCGCGAGGCATCAAACCGCAATCGGCTAAAATGATATCAATTTGGTTGGTGAGACAGATATCGACAGTAATTTTTCCCATTTTTTGTACAAGTGCCAAATCCCCTCATTATATTTTATACTCCAATTCGATCGAACTCCACGATAACAAAGTTACTGATTTTGGCGGGACTCCCGGAATTCGCGATCGCGCTGCGGCCTTCGCAGAGAAAGACATCGCCCGCCAGAGGGGATTTATGTGCTAAACTACCCTTAATCAGACACCTGACTGCCGAACGCGCCCTGCCTGCCTAGTCGCCTGCTGTAGCTGCGAGTTTTGTTGCTGGGGCATCTGCATTCACTTCGGTAGTCAAGGACTCATTTTCCCCGATTAGGTAGCGATGTCCCCAAAAGCAGGAGAACAAACCCGAGGTCAACTCGAGCGCACGCTTTCCCAGCGCATTCAAGCGTTATATCGCGACAAGCTCGATCGCCAGCCGAGTAAAGTCACCTGCCAGTTGTTCGAGTGCAAGCTGGCAATTATCGTAGAAGATTCGGTGACGCAACCGGAACGAATTTTGGTCGAAGTCGGCCAAATCGATCTAGCCGAACAGGTACGATCGATCCTAGACAGTGCCATTGCGCCGGATCTCAAAAATATTATTCGCGAGGTACTGGGGGTATCGGTTATCGATTTGCTCAGCGATGCTACTCTAGGAACGGGACGCACTGGGGCGATCGCGGTGCTCGAAAGTACCCCCAACGTTCGCAATCCCAATTCAATTCCGAAAACGAAGGTTTCTTCTTAAAGGCGATCGCGCAAATACGCCTCCACCCAACTAACATCTTCAGGTAACAAAACAACAATTTGACCGCGATCGAAGCGATTGGCACGGCGATCGGACAGTTCGATCCAATAGGCAAAGCGATCGCCTAAAACAATCCAGCCGCGCGGTAAGTTAGCATAGTAGGGATCCTCAGCCACCACCGGAGCCGGATAGCGATAGACGAGGCGATTTTGGTCGAGTCCTTGCTGGTAGTCTTGCTCGATTTCGACTCCGTAAATGCGCCGCAAGTCATCTTGTAAATCCTCCGCACTCACCCCTCTAACGCGATCGTAGGTTTCTAAGCGCTCGCTACGCACGAAGTCTCCGGTGGCAAATTCTTCCCATCCCGGCGCGCTTAAAGAGGCCTCAAAAATAAACGCCTGGTTGCCATTATTCAGTCGCGCCGTCAGTTCGCCTGCCAACCCGGTTTTCAACGTCGGATGGATCCGCAGCCAGTCGGCGACTTCGACAGGGGTTTGTCCGGGTAGCGCCCGAGCGGGGGAAGGGATCGCAAAAGCGGCGATCGCTAGCCAGAAAGCAGTGAGAAGTTTCAGCATTGAGAAGCATAAGGCGCTATTTCTCTATGATATCAATTTTTGCATAAGATGCGGGTAATGTCCAGGTGCGATACAATTGGGCTCGGGGCGGATTACAGACTGGGTTCAAACTATTCTGCCCCAGTCATTCGCCTTTTTTTTGCTCGATCCAGTCTGTCGAGTTCGCGTTGTGGTTAACAATCCCGATCCCATTCGCACTCCCTTACTAGAAGCGCTTCAAAACAGCGCCCGACGCGACTTGTCGGCTTTTTTCGCACCGGGACACAAACAGGGATCTGGCGTACTTGCAAGTCTGATAAAAGGATGGGGAAAAGAGGTTTTCCGCGCTGACTTGCCCGAATTGCCCGAACTCGATAATTTGTTTGCCCCCGAGGGAGTCATTTTAGAAGCACAAGGGCTAGCGGCGACAACATTTGCAGCCGATCGCACTTGGTTTTTAGCCAATGGTTCCACCTGCGGCGTAGAAGCCGCTATTCTCGCCACTTGCAATCCTGGCGACAAACTTATCCTCGCCCGAAATGCCCATCGATCTGCGGTTTCGGGACTAATTTTATCGGGAGCAATTCCGGTTTGGGTGCAGCCCGAAATCGGCAATTTACCTTACAATGTCACCCCAGAAGCGATCGCAGCAGCGCTACAAAACCATCCCGATGCCAAAGCCGTTATGGTGGTTTCGCCCACTTATCATGGTATTTGTGCTGACATCGATAGCATGGCTCGGATCTGCCATCAGGCTCGCATCCCGTTGTTAGTTGATGAAGCACATGGGGCGCATTTTAAATTTCATCGGGATTTACCGATATCGGCGTTAGCAGCAGGGGCAGATTTAGCCGTACAATCGACCCATAAAGTTTTATCGGCTTTGTCTCAGGCTTCCATGTTGCACGTTTGCGGAAGTCTTATCGATCGCGATCGTCTCGATCGCAGTTTGGCTCTTCTACAGTCTACCAGTCCCAGTTACTTATTGCTAGCCTCCTTAGATACTGCCCGCCAGCAAATGGCCATTTCTGGAATGGAATTGATGGCGAAAACGCTGCGACTCTCTGTTGTAGCAAGAGAACGGTTAAAGAAAATCGCAGGCATTTCAGTCTTGGAGAAAACAACGACACCGGGCTTTTTCGATCTCGATCGCACTCGGATCGCAGTCGATATTTCTGCATGGCAAGCTAGCGGTTTCGACATTGACGAACAGTTAAACGATCGCTTTGGTGTGGTTTGCGAACTGCCCGAACCCCATCGCCTCACGTTTATCGTCACGTTGGGAAATACAGATAGAGATATCGATCGTCTGGTCAGTGGGTTCGAGGAACTCTCTCGGAATTGCACTGGCGATCGCGTCTCTGACTCGACTCAAAACATTCAAAATTCACAATCGAACACCGTTTGTCTTTCGCCTCGGGAGGCCTTTTTTGCGGCTACGGAAACGCGATCGCAATTGGAGGCGATCGGTTGTATTAGCGCTGAAATTGTTTGCCCTTACCCACCTGGAATCCCAGTTTTGATGCCCGGAGAGCGGATAACGAAAGACGCGATCGATGCGCTGCAAAACATCGTCGTTTCTGGCGGAACAATTACAGGTTGCGCCGACTCCAGTTTGCGAACCTTGAAAGTTGTATGTCACTCATAGCTCGGTTGTTGAGGGGGGAGTTTAATTGCGTCAAGTCGCTTCGCTCCAATTCAGAATTCAGAGTTCAGAGTTCGTCTTGGAAGGTTCGGGGGGAAGAAAATCTACGCCCCCGACTTTCCGCAGAATTAAGAACCTCTGTCTAAAGCCCAGAGGCTTGAATTAAGGAAAATGTCCTATCCTCTTCTCCCTAAAAGGGAGAGGCTTGTATCCGAGATTTTCTGGTCAGTTAGAAATGGCTTCAGTGAAAACAATACCGACATTTTAAAAGGCGATCGCAACTTTACCCATAACGTTAATTGAGCAAGTAGGCAATCGATTACAGCCATTCTCATAATTATGAGAAGCGCTGTATTCAAGAACGAAACAAACGACTGTACAGGGTTTCGTGATTCATACTAGCAAGGGATAGTCCCCAAGCACAACAATCGAGATCGCCATCGTCTAACGATCGCAGTTCAGTTGCCATCGCTTCCACTATCGGATAGAGTTCGATAAGAATTTGCTGTCCTTGGGTTTGTCCCAACGGGATCAGTTTCACCCCCGCACCGACGAGGTTACTCAGCCAACTGTGCAAGTATCCGACTGCGACCACTTCGAGGGGAATTTGCCAGTGAGAAGCAGCAATCGCGAAGGCAATGCCATAATTACAATTGTCGCCCAATTCATCAAAAATGGGAACTAAAGAAGGCGCGATCGTCCCCAACAACCGTCGCAGCGCACTTCCCATTTGCCAACTTTGCTCGCGCAGTTCTTCGGTTTCTTTGCTGGCTGAAATCCAGGCATTCCAATAGAGGATTGCGTCCGTATTTCCTTCAGCACGATAAGCGCGAATTGTTGCGGCGGTTTCTAGGCGGATCGCACCGCAGCGCAGTTCAGTTTCCAGCCAGGATTTTAAGGTGTTTGCAGAGGCGATCGTCCCAGTTGCGACTAAGGTTTCTATCCCTTCGGAATAGCTGTAGGCTCCAACAGGTAATGCCGGACTCACCAATTGTAACAAGTAAGGAAGATACATTTTCAACGCATCAATGCACCAACGAACAACGAACAACGATTCAATCCACGATCGCAGTTGGGTTCGCCAAGGGCGCAACCCAGGGGATGTTGTCCGGCGATCGCTTTGGTAATAGTATAATCTAATACGTTAGGTGGGAGCGCTCTGACCGTCCTTGTTAAAAATAAAGCGGTTGGCCACAGTTTCCGGCTGAATGGCCGAAAGAATGATATGACTGGAGTCAGTGACGATAACGGCGCGAGTCCGGCGGCCGTAGGTTGCGTCGATCAGTTGTCCTCTGTCTCGCGCTTCGGTGACGATCCGCTTGATGGGTGCGGACTCGGGAGAGACGATCGCGATGACGCGGTGGGCAGAAACAATGTTACCAAAACCGATATTGATCAGGTGAATGGGTTGAGTGTCCATGGCGATCGCGAAGGGTGAAGGGTGCGAGGACGATAAAACCGTTCCATTTCAATGGTAGAAACAATTTCCAACAAACATCAAAACAATGGTAACGTTGTTTCCCAGTTCGGTGGGAGGATGGCAACCGGGCCGGGGATGTTTGCTATAATTTTGGTAGCGAAGACGACAATCGATCGACGGCGATCGCGCCTAAAAATCTATTGCATCAGATGCGCGTTGCCAATTTGCACTGGGGACGATCGCGGCCAGTTCGGGACTCAGGCGTTTGTTTTCGCCAGCGATCGCGAGCATCCGTCGTCGAACCGGATACAATCGTAAGATAATGTATTAAGATCGCATCCCCCTTCGCCTCCCCTCAGTTATGCCCGAGGCTCGGCCGTCTACTGCTAACTCTCCCACCCGCGTCGCCGAACCCTCGGCCGATGTCGTTCCCTTATTTCCCGATCGCGCCACTCCCGCCGCCGACCTCCCCGCCACCGTTACACCCGCCCAGTGGCACAATATCAAGGCCCAACTGGATTTAATCCTGATCGCCCTCGAGTCCCTGGTGGGGATTGGTTCCGAAGCCATTCTCAAAGCCGCCACCCAACTCAAACTCGATGCCACTATCGGCGATCGCGTGGCCCTGTGGCGGTTGCGCCAGTCGAGTCCCCTGAGATCGGGGTCTGGGGGACGTAAAAAGCTAGATGTGGAAGAAGCGCGATCGCTGGTCTTGATAACCGCTTGTCTGGCGCGAGACCATCAAGAATCGATCCGCCGGGCCGTGGCTTTGCTCGAGCAACTGGCCGAACGGGGCCGTCCTCCCCACCACGCCGCCCTGTTGGGAGACTACCTCGATCGCTTCACCGAAGCCTACCGCGATCGCATGGCCGACGGCGACGACATTTCTAGCGACCTCATCAGCGATCTGGCCCTCAAACTCCTGATTGACTTACTGTTCTATAGCAGTTCGGGAGGCGATCGTCGCCTGTGGCTGGCCCTCCTGGAACGCGCTAATTCTATCCAAAAGGGAGAATGATGGGGAATTGGGGGGATGGGGAATTGGGGGATTGGGGAGATAATCAGTGACCAGTGACCAGTGACCAGTTTTAAGATGGGGGTTTGGGGGGTTGGGGGGTTGGGGAGAAATTAATATTCATCCTTCATCCTTGTTGACTTCATCCTTTCTATCCTCCTCGCCCCTCACACCTCATACCTCACCCCTCGAACCTCGCCCCTAAAACCTAATACCTAACACCTAACACCTAACACCTCAATGCTCAACGTCGTTCGCTACCTCAACGGATCGTATCTGCGACAGTACACGCCGCCAACGTGCACGCTGGAAATTTCGGCGAAACAATCGCCCCTTTCCCAGTGGACGAACCGCCCGGTACTGAAGGATCTGCGGTTTCGGTTGCGCTTTGACGATCCGCGAGTTCCCGAAGAACGACACGCCACCATTGAGGGCGATCGCGATAGTCTCGACAGTCTCTACACCGCCGTCGCCACCTACGTGGGGCAACTGTTACAAACCACGCCAGCCCGCTTTAATGCCATGCTGGTGGGAACCCACACCGGCCGCGATCGCGCCTCATCTCCCAATTTGAGACCCATGGGTCTCAAAACCGAACCCAACGCCGCAGGTATTTTTCTCGAAGCCGTCGGCTTGGTGTCTCATCATTTGCATTTGGGGGCGATCGCGACTTCTGCTTCGGGATCGATCGTCCGTCTCAGTGTCTTGCAACTGTTCGATCTGGCTGCCGCCCTAGACGAGTGGGCTGCCGAAACCCTTGCCCTGCCGTCGTTAGAGGCTCCGAGCAAATCCAAAATTCTCCCCATTGGAGCCAGCGCTGCCGCCGCGTTGGTGGCTGCGGGGTTAACCGCCGTCCGGTTGCGCCAGCAGCAGGTACAAACGGAAATGGCAACCGAGGAAGCCAGGGAACAACAAATTTCGGCCAGCGATCGCCCCACTCCCCTCGCTGCCCCCCCTGCTCCCGAAACCGACACCGACTCGGAACTGCCCGGAAAACTGCTACCCTCCCCCAGCACCAAAGGCAACACGGACGTGCCGCCGCCACCGCCACCGCTTCCCGTGCCCGAGCGCGTCCAAGTGCCCGCCACACCTCCCGCACCAGGGACGATCGCCCCGCCAGAAACCTCTCCTACCGCCCCCGCCCCCGGTGGTTCCACCTTTGTCATTCCCGAAAGCGCCCCGGAACCCGCC
>CAKZKB010000305.1 GCA_937121005.1 uncultured cyanobacterium
CAGTTGATGGCGGATCCGCGCTTTGTCCCCTACCGCAAGGTCATGGCTCGGTTTGGATTCGGTCGGCGCGTTGAGGCCATGCTGCTGTCGGAGATTTACCCGATCGAGATGTTTTTCGGCCCCGACGGGAAACCTCAAGTCGAGCACCACCGATCGCGCAAAACGGGGAAACGAGTCAAGGCCAAACTCTCGGAACGGCGGTTTCTCAAAGCGTTAGGGGTGTCTCCGGTGCGAGAAGAGCCGGGGAAAACGCGCAAGTCCGGTAGAAAACCCGCAGAGAAACCTCTAGAATAAAAGAGAAACAAGGCCCTGTGTTGTTAACAAGAGGTTAAAGATGTTACGGCTTTTGTCCGGTGCGCTGCGCGTAGACACCATCGAGATTCCTATTGCTAACCTATGCGATCGCCTGCAAGGAACGACGATCGTGCAGTTATCGGACTTCCATTTCGACGGGTTTCGCCTTTCCGAGAGAATGCTGGTTGAAGCCATTGAAGCCAGCAACGCCATCGATCCGGATTTGGTGTTTCTCACGGGAGATTTCGTCACTGACGATCCGCAACCGATCGAAGAGTTGGTGTTGCACTTAAAATATTTACGATCGCGATCGGGGGTGTATGCGGTACTGGGAAACCACGATCTGCACTACCGACGATCGCGCGACATCGTGACGCGGGCTCTAGAGCGCGTCGATATTCCGGTATTGTGGAACCAAGTGGAGTATCCTCTGGGGCCAGAACTGGCATTGGTGGGACTGCCCGATTTTTGGCAACCCCAATTTGCCCCCGAGAAAGTAATGGAAGCGATCGCCCCGGATATTCCCCGCGTGGTACTGTCCCACAACCCCGACAGCGCCGCCGTTTTAGAGAAATGGCGCGTAGACTTGCAACTGTCGGGACACACCCATGGCGGGCAAATTTGGATTCCCGGTTACGGATCCCTGGCCAAACTGTTAAAAATTATTAACCGCGCCACCCCCAAACCCTTGCGCCGTTTCATTCCCTATCTGTCAGGATATAAAAAAGTGGTCGATCGCTGGGAATGGGCCGCCGGGTTGCATCGCGTCGGCGACAATTGGCTGTACGTGAATCGCGGTTTGGGCACCTATCTCCCCGGACGGCTGTTTTGTCCCCCGGAAGTCACGGTCATAAAATTAGTGAAAGCGCGATCGTCTTAGGAAAAATCGTCTACACTGAGAGCAATTCCGTTGCCAGGTCGAGTTTCTATGCGCGTTCTTCTGATTTATCCCCTGTTCCCCAAAAGCTACTGGTCCTTTGATGCGGTTCTAGAACTCATCGATCGCAAGGCGTTACTGCCCCCGTTAGGGTTAGTCACCGTTGCCGCCATTTTACCGCAAGAGTGGGAATTTAAGCTGGTCGATCGCAACATTCGCGACATCGAAGATAGCGAGTGGGACTGGGCCGACTTGGTAATTCTCTCCGGGATGATCGTCCAAAAAGAGGACTTACTGGCCCAAGTTCGCGCTGCCAAAGATCGCGGCAAACCCGTTGCTGTTGGCGGGCCTTACGCCACTTCATTGTACCCGGAAGTGCAAGCGGCGGGCGCAGACTATTTAGTGCTCGACGAAGGCGAACTGACCCTTCCCATGTTTGTTGAAGCCCTCGATCGCGGGGAAACTTCGGGCATTTTTCGGGCGACAGAAAAACCCGATGTCAGCCAAACGCCGATCGCGCGTTTCGACCTGTTAGAATTTGATGCTTACGATAGTATGTCCGTGCAATTTTCGCGGGGCTGTCCGTTCCAGTGCGAATTTTGCGATATCATTGTTCTCTACGGTCGCAAACCCCGTACCAAAACTCCGCAACAGTTTATCGCCGAACTCGATCGCCTCTACGAATTGGGTTGGCGACGGCCCATTTTCCTCGTCGATGACAATTTTATCGGCAACAAGCGCAACGTCAAATTATTGCTGCGCGAACTCAAACCCTGGTTGCGCGATCGCGGCTATCCCTTCGATTTTAGCACGGAAGCCTCCATCGATCTGGCCAACGATCCCGAACTCATGGAGTTAATGGTAGAAGCCAATTTTACCAGCATCTTTATTGGCATTGAAACCCCGGACACCGACAGCCTAAAAACGACGAAAAAATTCCAGAACACTCGCGATCCCCTCGCTGAAGCCGTCCAAACCATCGTCGCCTACGGAATGCGGGTCAAAGCCGGATTTATTATCGGTTTCGATGGCGAAAAAACGGGGGCGGGCGATCGCATTGTAGAATTTGTCGAGAAAACGGCTATCCCCATGCCCATGTTAAGTATGTTGCAGGTACTTCCCGATACGGGATTGATGCACCGCTTAAAAAAAGAGGGGCGACTGCTAGACTGGGAAAGCGGGATGATGCAAACTACCTTAATGAATTTTATCCCCACTCGCCCCCTAGAAGATATTGCCCGCGAGTATCTAGAAGCGTTTTGGCAACTCTACGAACCCGTTCCCTATCTCGATCGCGTTTACCGTCATTTTATGATGATGGGAGAGCGACGCAACCAATCGACTTCCGATGAAATTGTAGACTGGAAAGGGATCCGCGCCTTGGCGATCGTCCTGTGGCGACAAGGGGTAAAACGGGAAACGCGCTGGACATTCTGGCGCTATTTGTTCGATATTCTCCGCTACAAACCCAGCCTGTTTGTCTTGTATATGTCCACCTGCGCCGTCACGGAACACTTCCTAGAGTACCGGGAATTGGTGCGCCAAGGCATTACCAGCCAATTGGAAATGTATCTGGCAAAAAAAGCCCAGTTGCAGCCAGAAGAGACACCAGAAGCGATCGCGGTTTAAATTAAATTAAATTTAAAATCGGCCGCGGGCGTGGATCGCCGTTCGGGGACACCCACCGCAGACGATCGCCAATCCTCTGTGCTTCAGTCGTGAGGAGAAGCAAAGGATAGGGCAAATTGACTTCTCTCCCGGCTGAAGCACGGGAGATTCTAAACGGAAACTCCGCAACGGGTTAAAACCGCGTCGCTCCGTTGGCGCGGTACTTTTTAGAAAGAGAATCCAAATCGTACCGCTTTGGCAGAGTCAAAACTGCCCTACCGACCTTGGCTAAGGAAATCCCTAGCTGTGTCGCTACTTTTCGTAAAATGTTCGCTGCACCGTTGCAGTCGGCGTTAATTAACAGCCCGTTTGCCGTCCGATACAGCCCTCGATTGACTCGTTTTCCTGATGGTTCCCATCCTGCGGGTTTTTCACCGTTGTATGTGGGAAGGAAATCCCCATCTAAAAACGAGGTTTTGGAGGTGTAGGATTCTTCGGTTTCAACAAAACGAATGCCATAATGTTGGCACAATTGCTGGATTCGGTCTTTGAGTCGGGCGGTACCAAACGCGGACTTGATTGCCTAGGGGCAAGCGGACTCGATTTCCTTCAAGTTTAATGGCTTGCTTGGGAAAGGCGATCGCGTGCAATCCGGGCTTGCGGTAGCGGGGAA
>CAKZKB010000306.1 GCA_937121005.1 uncultured cyanobacterium
TTCGATATCGGGGATCGTGTGGGAGTGCTTCACCACCGCTTCTCTGTAAAACGATCCGATTTTATCGTACCATTCTGGCATCTGGGCATCTTTTTGGTCGCGATCGAGATAGAAGAAATCTCGCGTTCCGTTGGATTCAGAAATGGCCGAATTTTCTAAAATAAAGCGATCGCAACTGCCGTAATTTTGTTGCAGCCGCTCGAAGACATAGGGGACGGGTTCGACCATAATTCCCCGCCAATGGGGATTCTTGAAGAACGGACAAAGCGGATCGCCAACAACGGCATCGTTTGCGCCAATTTCAATAAAAAATAGTTCCGATCGCGATCGCGAAAAGGCGAATAAAAGCGTGTCGATGGGGCTTTCGTACATCCAGTAGCGAAATTGAGGATCGCTGACTGCATTCCAAAACAGAGGGCGATCGGCCATGACTCGCCGTAGCGCTGCGCGAATATACCGTTGGGGGCCTTTCATAAATGAGTATAATGAATAATTCTGATTTTAGGATAACCGATCGCGATCGCATTGTCCATTTTTTTATCTTAAATTTACAGAAAGTTTACGGACGCACGATTACCCTAGTTCCCAGATCGGCGCGATCGTATAATTGGCGAATATCCCGATTTCGCATCCGCACGCAACCGTGAGAAACGGCTTGTCCCATTTGCGACTCGTCGGCGGTTCCATGAAAGCCGATCGCGGCTTGTTCGTTTCTCCAAAACCCAATCCAGCGATCGCCGAGGGGATTGTTTTCCCCCGGAGGAATATCTTCCCCGGTAATCGGTTGCTGCCAAGTGGGATGCTCGATCTTTTGCAAAATGCGGTACGATCCAACAGGTGTTTCCCAACCCGGTTGACCGATGGCGACGGGATAGCTCGTTTCTAGGCGATCGCCTCGATAAAAATAGACTCTGCGATCGCTAAGATCGACAATAATTTTTGTGCGCGGCTGAGATAGCGGGGCACTAGGAAGGGGAAGAACGGATGTCAGGCGAAAGGGAGTATTGGGTTGGGGGTTTTCTTCTTTTTCTTGTTCTACGTTCGCTGTTTTCTGGCGATCTCCATCGGGCAAGCGCGGCACGACCACCATTAGCAATGCCGTTAGGAAACACAATAACATAAAACTGCGAGCCATAGTCGCTTCGCTCCAATTCAAAATTCAAAATTCAAAATTCAAAATTTTTTGCCCCTAGTGTAGAAACCCGGTTTCTAAAAGGATAGCATTGAGCTTTGTCTGTCTATAGTCAAGAAACCGGGTTTCTTGTGCAAGTGTTTTTTTCATTGTTCCGATTTCATGGCTTGCTTGACTTGTTGCCAAAGGGCCTCGAATTCTGCTAGGGTGTATTCAGATAAGGGACGATCGCAGGCGGATTCTACGCGAGAAAAGCGCTCGACAAAGCGGCGGTTGGTTTGTTGCAATGCCGCCGACGGATCGAGTTCGTACCAGCGAGCCAAATTGATAATGACGAATAGTAAATCTCCCAGTTCTTCTTGCTGTCGGGCTGGGCTTTCTGAGGCGATCGCGGTTTTAAATTCCCCTAACTCTTCGGTAAACTTCTCCCAAACACCGTCGATGGTTCCCCATTCAAACCCCGCACCCGCCGCTTTTTTAGAGATTTTCATGCCCGCATCCAAAGGCGGTAGAGTCCGGGCGTAGCGATCGAGCTTGTCGGCTAGGGTCGCTTCTGTTTTCCCTTTTTCTTCCGCTTTAATTTGTTCCCAATTTTGCCGCACCTGCTCCACGTTCTCCACCGTTTCTTCACCAAAAACGTGAGGATGTCGGCGAATCAACTTCTCAGAAATCCCCTCGGCAACGTCTTGGAGACTGAAGCGATCGCTTTCGCTGGCAATTTGGGCTTGCAAAACCACTTGTAGCAGCAAATCTCCCAATTCTTCGGACACCTCTGCTGTCGTGCCGTTGCGAATCGCATCGACAGTTTCGTAGGCTTCTTCGATAATATAAGGAGTCAAACTTTCGGGAGTTTGGGCTAGATCCCAAGGGCAACCGCCCTCGGGCGATCGCAATTTGGCGACCACCGCAATTAATGTTTCTAGGGCAGCTAAGGTGTGGGGATGGGAAGAAGTTGGGTTGCTCACGATCGCAATTTGGGGTAAACTTAACCAAGTAACTGGCGCACCGCCTCGAGCAGTTCGTCGGGGTGAAAGGGTTTGGCAATGTAAGCATCTGCCCCCACTTTCATACCCCAATAGCGATCGAACTCCTCGCCTTTACACGAACACATAATCACGGGGATCTCTCGCGTTTTGGGGTGTCCCTTGAGCTTGCGGCAGACCTCGTAACCGTTGGGGCTGGGCATGATAATATCGAGAACGACCAAGTCCGGGCGCTTGGCCTGAAGGTACTTGAGCGCGTCGTTGCCACCACCGGCTTTAACGACGCTGAGGCCGTGTTTTTTCAGCAGTTCGGCAATCATTTCGCGCTGGGGCGTGCTGTCTTCAACAACGAGAACGGTAGCCATTGGGGTTGCGGGTGCATCTATATCTCTCACTCTAGCAATTGTCAGCCGAATTGCCACATCTGTCTTCAGGAGAGCGATCGAACAGGCGCAAAGTCATCTGTGTTTGTCCCCTTCATTTGGGGTTGCCGTTGGCGAGGATCTCGCGAATGCGATCGACCGCCGCAGCCGGCGTATCCACCGCGATCGCCTTTTCGGGGGCCAGTTGAGCGAAAAATTCTTGTCCTGCCCGACTCAGGTGCAGTAATATTACAAATTTTCCCGCTTTCAAGGCTAGGGCAATTTCGGAAGCCGTGCCCGGCCCCATGCCGCAGGCGACGACAACATCGCTCGAGAGAACGTTAATATTGTTGCGGGCGCTACCCATGTCCGTAACAATAGCAATATCGACGTGAGGACAGAGGTGGCGATCGTCGCGATCGGGTAAAATTCCTAAAGTCAACCCGCCCGCTTCTTTTGCCCCTTGATTGGCGGCAGTCATTACACCCGAATTGCACCCGCCAGTTAACAGTATCCAGCCTTGGGAGGCGATACAACGTCCTAGTTCTCGGGCAGTTTGGACTTCTAGCGGGCTGGCATTTCCCGGCCCCATAATACCAACAACGATTTTTTTCATCTTAATTAATGGCGATCGCTAGTGTTCTCCTTCCAAAACATTTTGTAGAAACGGAGCCAGTTCTTTTTGCAACCGTCCGGCGCGCACGAATTCCGCATAAGTATCCGCTTCGATGGACAACAGTTCTTCGCGGAACTGTTCGGTGGCAAAATCGCGCAGATCGGGATAGCGATCGCGCAAACTATTGAGATCTTCTTCGATATCTTTCAGTTGACCCCGCACCAATGCAGTTTGATAGCGGAAAAATTCGGCATCCACATCTTTCGGTTGGGGTTCTTCTAACTTTTCTAACACTCGTTGTAGGGCCGATCGACGGGCGATCGCTTCTCGATACTCCTGTTGTACCATTTGCTGTCCTAACAGTCCCAATCGCTTCAACAAGGTTTGCGTTGTTAACCCTTGTACCAACAGCGTAAATAAAACGACTCCGAATACGATCCCAATCACTGTATCTCGTTCGGGTAAGGCAATGGGGACGCTCAATGCCAAGGCGATCGACACCGAACCGCGCAATCCTCCCCACCACAATACCGTTCGTTGGGGCACGCTAATATCCGAATCGACGATCGCGTTACTAAGTTGTCCCAAGCCATAAATACCAATGGCCCGCGTCACTAAAACCGCCGCGATCGCCACACCCATTGCTTCTACGTTCAGCGTTAAACTCTCGAACTGGATTTGATCGCCAATCAACAAAAAGACGATGGAGTTGACAAAAAAGGCCAGAAACTCCCAAAACTCGCTGACAATTAAACGAGTGCGCGGGTTCATGCCAATGCGCGACCCAAAGTTGCCTAAAATTACCCCCGTCGTCACCACGCCAATGACACCAGAACCGCCTAACTCCTCGGTTAAAACGTAGGTTCCGTAAGCCGAAACCAGGGTTAAGGATTGCTCTACTAAAGGCAAATCGAAGCGTTGCGTGAGATAAGAAATACTAAACCCGACGAGGCTGCCAATGCCGACACCAATGCCGACAAACAAGCCAAATTTCAGCACGGCAGATTGAGCCGAAAACTCCTCCGTTCCCAATGCCATTCCTAACAGCAAACTGAAAGCAACCACTGCCACGCCATCGTTAAAAAGACTTTCGCCTTCCATTAAGGTTGTCAGCCGTTTATCGACCCCCAATTCGCGAAATAGCGCAATCACGGATACCGGATCGGTGGCGGCGAGACTGGCTCCCACTAATAGCGCGATCGGTAACGATAATGGTGTAAACTGGGCCAGCATCCAGGCAATGCCGAGCACGGAAATTCCTACACCGACGATCGCGAACAAGGTGACTGGAAACAAATCGCGCTTGAGATTTTTCCAGTTCAAATTCCATCCCGCCTCAAACAGTAACGGCGGTAGAAAAATCTCGAGAATCAATTCTGGCGATAAATTGACCAACCGCACATCGACGATAGCGAGAATGGCTCCCACAATCACCAACAGCAGCGTATAGGGAATTTGACGCACCCAACTCAGAGTCCGAGAAATGGTGGCAACGGTGAGAGAAACAGAGAGAACCAGCAGGAATTTCTCTAGGTTTTGTTCGATGGTGGTAGGTTCGATCGTCATTTGAATGCGTGAACTTTAGATTTTGGTTAAAGTGCTACGATCGCTACTGCTTTAAGCAGGGCACTCGATCGTCATGGAACTGTTCCTACTCTCAGTTTAACTCAACTTGCCCCGATTGCATCATCAATCGCGAATACAAATCTCCAATCTATTCTGATTCCAAATGACTGGGAAGCGAGGTGTCACTTCTAAGGTCATGGTAGCACGATTGCAGCCACAAGCAAACAAATTGCCATCCGGGCCAACAATAAAATTGGTTCCATATAACCCCGTGCGATCGCTTCCTTTAACCACTGGCGTTGCCGAACTAGGAACATAGGGGCCGGTAACGCAATCGCTAGTATACCAATAAAGAGAGGATAGAGAAATTTGCGTACTTCCCACTCGTTCGAGCCATTTCGGATTGATGTATTTGGGACTCGTGGAAAAGAAGAGATGGTAGCGATCGTATTTGTAAATCACCTGCGGACGTTCCATTTCTGCATAAATCCCTTCTCCTGTATTTTCTAGAATTGGACAAACTGCGGGGGGCAAAATTTCATAACAACCATCAATGCGATCGCTTGTAGCAACAGCAATACAACCATAAAAAGTTGAAGCATCACTCTTTAGAACGGAGGTAATAAATAAATAGTACCTGCCCGTTTTAAAGTCTTTGAATGGAAAAGGATCTCGCCAAGGAACGTGACGAATGATGCAACCGTTAAAGTTGCGACCTCTTGCTCCATAATAACGGTCGTCAGATTCTAAAAAGGGTTCGGAACGGCGCTGCCATCGACATCCGTCAACGGATGTTGCTAAGCCAATTCGCTCGTGCAACAGTTCATTTTTCGACGCGGCTGAGTAGAAGAAATAATAAATATTTTTTTCTTTGAAAACGCTACCCGATAGCATTCGTCCGCTTTCCCATTCGCGATCGCGATCGGGTTCTAGAACGGGGCCTAAATATTGCCAATTTTGTAAATCTGTCGATTGGGCAGCCTCCATGCTACCAGCACTCCAAAAAGGCTTTACAGTGCGAGAAGCCGTGAGATAATATAATAAGTAGCGATCGTTATCTCGAAATAAAATTGCATCCCAAACTCGATAGCCCTGTCGAATTTTAGAAGCGTAGCCAGCACGATCGCATTGCAGAAGTTGTTCTATTTGTTGCTCGACTTCACCCCAATTTGGTTTTAAGGCAATCGCTCGTTTGTAGTTCTCGATCGCTCCTTCAAAGTCGCCGCGATCGAGGAGGTATCGACCTAAGTTATAGTGCGATGCAGGATCGCCTTGCAAGTTAATCGCTTGTCGAGCGTATGTAATGGCTTCGTCGAGGCGATGGAGTTCGTACAAACATACACTGGCGTGAGAGTAAGCAAGTGCAAAATTGGGTTGAAATTCGATTGCTTTTTGGAAAGCGTTGATAGCTTGCGAAAATTCTCCTTGTTGTAACAAACAAGATCCCAAGCAAAAATAGCTATCTGCGTCTCGATTATGAGGATTCAATTCAAAACCAATTTTTAAGCTGCGAATAGCAGTATTAACTTTATTCAAAACAAAAAAACAGTAACCCAAATTAAAATACAGACGATCGTCGATGGGATTTTGAAGAATTGCTTCTCGCAAAACGTCAACTGCTAGATCGAAACAGTTTTGGGAAATCAGAATATTCGCTTGCTTCAGTAAAGATTCATTTCCACTACACAGCGAAACGATATGATTTTCTTCATCAGCAATTTCGCAGAGGGCTTCAATTTTGTTCGTATGCTGCACAGCTTTTTACCAATACTTCTCTATACAGTAACAGAGTTTGGGAATTTTTGCAATGCGATCTGGCAATGTTGTTACAAGGACGGCGATCGCTTAGAATATAGATGAGATTGTCTGTCGCGATCGAAAAATATCGCTGCTAGCATTTCCAGAGATCGCGATCGCGGTGCGAGAAATACTGCCATCGGCGATCGCATAACTCATGTTATACTGAAAATATCGTATCGAGTCTATCGAGCCATGCAACTGCAATCGACATCCTTAAGCGTCGATCCCGGACAAACGTTGCAACTGCAAAATGTAAGCTGGAGAGCGTTTGAAGACATTTTGAACCGTTTGGGGGAGCGGCGATCGGCTAGAATTGCCTATTATGATGGAATGCTAGAGATTATGACTCCTTTGCCCGATCGCGAACGCAGCAAAGAAAATATCGGAGATCTCATTAAAGCCTTACTCGAAGAAATGGACATCGAATTTTGCACTTTGGGTTCGACAACCTTCAAAAACGAGCCAATGGCAAGGGCGATCGAGCCAGACAACTGTTTCTATATTGAGAATGAAGCGGCTGTTCGCAGTAAAGACAGAATCGATTTAAGTGTCGATCCGCCTCCCGATCTGGCGCTGGAAATCGATATTACGTCGCGCACATACACCCAAATTTACGCAACGTTAGGCGTTCGGGAACTGTGGCAATTTGCACGAGGAAACTTGCAGATCCTCCGACTTCAACAGGGAAAGTACATCGAATCAGCAACCAGTGGCATTTTTCCCGATTTTTCCATTGCCGCACTCATTCTCGATGCTCTTTCAAATTGCAAGAGTATCGGCAGAAACCGGGCAATACGGAAATTCCGCGATCGCGTTCGGGAGATACAGGACGATCGTTCCAATCCAAACAAGCTATAATTAGAACAATGCAAAAAACACAGTCAACCGCTCGCAACAGAACCGTCTTAGTCGATCGCGATGAAGATGGGTATTTCATTGTCGAAGTTCCAAGTTTGCCCGGATGTGTCAGTCAAGGAGAAACGCGAGAGGAAGCCCTAGAAAATATTGCCGAGGCGATCGCTTTGCATATTGAAGTTTTGGAAGAACGCGGCGAACTCGTTCCCCCATGCAGAAAGTGATACCATTTTCTAGATGTAGGGGCGATTCGCGAATCGCCCCTACAAAACGCGATCGACCATATTTAGGAAAATGGGATAAGTTGCCGCAATCGCGATCGCGGCGGCCGGAATAAGCTAGAATAAGAGCGATCGTCCGCAGACTGCACAATGATAGAGACATCCGGGATTATAACGAACTTGCAGCCCGTCGTGTTGGCACAAGTCAACTTCGGCGGCGGTTGGAGTAGCTTTTTAGGCATCGCCCTGGTGGTAGCGGGTGCGGGACTGTACTCCCTACGCGCCTTTCGTCCCAAACTTGCCCGCGACTACGACATCTTTTTCGCCGCCGTCGGCTTGCTATGCGGCGGGATCTTGTTTTTCCAAGGCTGGCGACAGGATCCAATTTTGCAGTTCGGCCAGTTTCTTCTCACCGGATCGACGATCTTTTTTGCGGTCGAAAGTATTCGCTTGCGGGGGATCGTCACCCAACAGGCCAAGCAAAACGCCACCTCTTCCTACGTGGACGACGATCGCCCCGTGAGTTCGGCCTACCGCTACCAAGAAGAGTACGAAGCCGAACTCGAAGAACTCGAACCCGTCCGCGAGTATCCCCCCAGTCGCCGCATTCCCGGTACGCCAGAACGACGGCGATCGACCCGCGACACCCGCGAAGATCCCACTGGGCGATCGACCCGCCGTC
>CAKZKB010000307.1 GCA_937121005.1 uncultured cyanobacterium
TCCTTCCTCGCCAGCAGTGCTGATGCCATACAATTCGCTGACGCGATCGAGTTTAGCGCTAGCGATACCAATTCTTCTCCCTTACTTTCCGTTAACGTCCCCGTCGGGTTGCAATTCGGTCGCGATCCGGGCAGTATTGTCAATCACTCCACTGTCAACCGAGGGTCTAGCGTCGATATTGAAGAGAGTATCGGACTCAGCGTACAACCGGGTCGAACTCTGGCATTAGTCGGCGGTGAGGTTCGCCTGGAGGCCGAAGGCTCGCTAACGGCTCCCGGCGGCCGCATCGAACTCGGCGGCGTAGGAAGTCGCCAGGATGTCGGCATCGACTTTGCTGGCGGTGACTTTGCTTTAGACTACAACGGCGTGCGCCGCTTTGCTGATGTTGTTGTCTCTGGAGAGGCGATCGTCAACTCCAGTGGCGATCCCAACGGCCCGATCCAAATTCAAGCCAATACCTTTCGCGTCGATAACTCCCAAATTGTCGCGGCAAATTTAGGCTCGCAACCTGGAGAAGCTCTCACTCTTAATGCGGCTGAAGGCATAGAATTTGTCGGTAGCGGTCTGGAAAACTTCGCCGACGAAAACTTTGACTTAATCCTCGATAACGACTATCGCGATATTGCTTCCCTACCAAACGGAATATACGCGATCGCCTTTGGGACGGGCAACGGGGGAGAAATTAACGTCACTTCTCCGAATTTGAGCTTGCGCGACAGTTCTTTTCTGCTTTCGCGATCGGCCAATCCCTCAGCCACAGCGGGAAACATGGACTTTGACATTGCCCGCAGTATTATTGTCGATGCCTCTAGCATTGGCAGCAACTCCGATGGCGAGACGGGAGGGAGTTCGGCTGATATGACCGTTAACACGCGCCAAATGCGGTTATTGAATGGCGGGCGCATGGTGACTGAATCGTTTGGAGAAGCAGGCTTCGGTGGCGATTTCACTGTTAATGCTTCGCACTCGATCGAGATTATCGGTTTTCAGACGGATGTTGCTCCCGATAATCGCGAAGCGGGGGGGTCTTTTATTGGTACGGGAACAGCAGGACGACAAGGGGGAGATATGCGGGTTTCCACTCGGCGCTTGACGATTCGGGAAGGAGGTTTTATCCTGGCAACCAGCGTTCGTGGAGAGCGTCCGGGCGATCTGTTCGTAGAAGCGAATGTCATTGATTTAAGTGGTGTCACGCCCGATGAATTTACCGTCCCCAGTTCCATTTTTACCGGATCGTTTGCCGCACAGCCGGATTCTGTTGCTGGCGGTAACTTAACTGTGGTTGCCAATCGCATTAATCTCAGCGATGGTGCAGCCATTTTAAGCACTAACTTTGCGCCTGGTGTCGGCGGCGATCTCAACATTTCAGCGAATACGATTCGTTTGGAGGACAATGCCTACATTGAAACCACTAATGCGTTCGGGGAAGGAGGCAATATCAACATTACCGCTCGCAGTTTGCAATTGCGCGATGGCAGCCGCATTGACACTCAAGTCGGGCGAGCGCTCAATCCCGTTTTTGCTAATATTGTCGCGGTCGGTACGGGGGGCGATGGCGGTAATATTTCCATTGACACCAACGCTCTGATTGCTCGCAACAACAGTGATATTTTCACGGACGTTCTCAGTGGCAGTGGCGGTCAAATTGATATCGATGCCAACGCGATCGTCGGGGCGCAATTCCGCGAGGAGTTAACTCCTTTTAGCGATATTGCCACGATTTCGACTTTTGATGAGGGCGATAGTGCGATGCTTTCGTGTCGCGACGATCGCGCGGTGCAAGTGGCTTCTAAAGATAACGCTGGCGAACCCAATTCTAACCTATCTGAAGCGACGGATTGGTTTATCGATGAGGGAGGAGAAGTAACTTTAGTGGCAACTCAAGAAACTCCGACAGCGGAACCGTGTCGGTAAAAGTAGGGAGCGATCGCGTCTTGAAAAACAGCGATCGCCTTCATTTTTTCAGGAATAAACATTAACTACAAAAGGCTCCCGGACACAGAGAATATCCCGGCGCTAAATCGGTTTGGGCTTGGGAGGAATAGAGAACGCCATCCTCGAGTTGAGGCGGTGTGGAAAGGACAATTTCGTAGCCACCATCAGCCGCTAGGCGCAAACCCGGAGTTGCCGCATCTTCGACACGGACGATCGCGGCGATTTTCAGTCCGGCTTCCCGCAACACTTGTGAGGTGTTGTTAACCAGCTGTTGGTAGAAATTGCTGTCGCTCCAAGCACGAGCGATGAGCCGGGCCGTGTCAATTTCGAGGGATTTGAACTCTGAGGTCAGTTTCATAGAAGTTTCTTAATTTCGTAGCGATAACAGACACCAAAAATGGTAGACTGGTGCGCGGAAGTAGGTATTAGGGATTAGGTTTTAGGGATTAGGGAGGGTACGAGGATTTAACGACACTGGACACCGATCCCCCCTTCTCCTTGTCCCCTTGTCCCCTTGTCTCCCCATCTTAAAACTGGTCACTGGTCACTGATTATCCCCCCCTCTCCCAACTCCTACCACAAAACGCTACCCATTTTTCATCGAAGGAACCGACTCTCCTACATTTTGCAACGGACTGACCCGCATCAATTCTTGACTGATATGTTCGTGTAACGGCCCGTTTGTGGCTAAAATGCGACCCGAATTGACATCTAACGGCGAACCATCGTAAGCCGTCACCGTGCCACCTGCTTCGCGAACTAATACAATTCCGGCGGCAATATCCCAAGGCGACAAACCCCGTTCCCAATAGCCATCGAACCGACCGCAAGCCACGTAAGCAAGGTCTAAAGAAGCCGATCCGGTACGGCGAACCCCTTGGGTAAGATGGGTAAAATGACAGAATTCGGCGTAATTGTTGTCATCTGTTTCTCGGCGATCGTAGGCAAACCCCGTAACGAGCAAACTTTTCCTCAATTGAGAGGTTTTCGACACTTGTATCGGACGACGATCGCAGGTTGCACCCAGACCTGTTGCCCCCCGAAACAGTTCGCGACGATAGGGATCGTAGATTGCGCCGACGGCGGGTTCGCCATCAATTAACAAGCCGATCGACACGGCCGAAAAAGGGAATTGATGGGCAAAATTGGTGGTTCCGTCGAGAGGGTCGATCGCCCATAAATAGCGACTGTCCGCATTGCCAATATTCCCCGACTCTTCGGCCAGAATATCATGGTCGCTGAGGTGGCGTTGCAACACTTCTAAAACTGCTTTTTCCGAGGCTTTATCCGCCGCCGTGACTAAATCGCCCGCGCGACCTTTTTCTTCAATAAAGTCTAAATCGCCCCAGTGCGCTTGTAAAACAGCCCCGGCGGTGAGGGCAGCTTCGGTGGCAATATCGAGGAAGCGGGGCAAAGAGTCGCGATCGCTGGCGTTCATAGTTCAAAAATACAGGCAGCACCGCCATTGTGACATCTGGGGCGATCGCGGGGCAACCATCGAGACGATCGCGGAGTGGAAATAGCCGTCTTCAGGATTAAGGTAAAGGTAAGGGAAGGGCGATCGTCTGTCTGGGGTATGTTAGGTCTGTGGCGATCGGGGCCCGGTTCTCGCATCGACAGCTACAATTAAAGTTAAAAGTCGATCGGCCTCGATCGCAGTTAAACCAAATCCATTTTTGTTAGCGGGTCTTGTAGAAACGTTCCAAAATTCGATACAGTTTTGGGTTGTGACTCGAAAGGGAATGTTCCTGCCATTGTTGCTAACACTGAGCGATCGTTGCTGCTGGGGGGCTTCCGGTTTCGGCTTAACCGCGCGGTGGGATGTTTCGGCTGGCTTCGCCCCGATCGCCCGGCCGCCCGAGCGTATAAAGTGACGAATCGGATAATTTCTGCTATCTTCTCTTAAGATAAGGAACGATGGCTCTCCCGCATCGCCCTCACCGTCTGGCCTGTCGTCCTCCCTCGCTTCCTTGGTAAACTGCCATGTCTCAGTCGCAACTCGAAACGGTTCGCCCGACACCCCCTTCCGACCCCGAAGCGTCTCCATCTCGCCCTTCACGCCAATCGTGGTCGTGGATGTTAGTCTGGCTGGTAATGGTATTAGGAGGCGGTGGCACGGCGATATGGGCTATGTTTTGGTTGTTTGCAATGCCCCCTGTCCCCAACTGCCAAACCATTTCTAACCTATCCTCCGATCGCGAGCGTCTTTACTGCGCCCGCCAAGCCGCCTCCTCGGGTAGCGCCAAGCAGATCGAGGCTGGATTGCAATTGGTCGCCTCCTGGCCCCAAGACCATCCGTTGTATTCTGAAGGTCAAGATCTGATCGGCGAGTGGTCGCAAGCGTTAATGGGCATTGCCCGCGAGAAACTCCGAGACGAAGATATCGATGCGGCGGTGGCAGCGTTACGCAAAATTCCCCCCAACAGCCCCATGCACGACGAAGCGCAAGCGACGATCGACACTTGGCAAGCCAATTGGGACGAGGGCAAAGGGATCTACGATCGCGCTCGCAGCGCCCTCAAAGAGCAAAAATGGAAGCAAGCCGAAGAACAACTGGCCCAACTCGACAACATGAGCGACGAGTATTGGGGCACCGAACGCTACAACCAACTCAAAAGCCAGATCGCCACAGAAAAACAAGCCCGCCGTCAACTGGAAAAGGCGCGGGAACTAGCTGAATACGACTATTTAGAAGACTACAAGCGAGCCATCGATTTGGTGGTGCGCCTCGATCCGCAAACCTACGCCAAGCAAGATGCCAGTGGCGAGATCGATAAATGGAGTGCGGAAGTGCTCGATATCGCTACCGAACGCAAGCGCAAAGATGACGATCTCGAAGGGGCGATCGCGGCCGCAGAAATCATCCCGGCTGACTCCGAACTGTACGCCGACGCGCGAGACTTCGTGCGCTTCGCCCAGGCCCAAGTGGAAGTTAACAAAGAGTTGACGGCGGCGGGCGGCGATCGCCTGCCCCTGCAAGCGGCTAACTTGCTCGAAGCCCGCACCATTGCCCGTAGCATCGATCGCAACCATCCCCTCTACCCCGAGTCGCGCCAAGCCCTCGACGAGTGGGGAGAACAGTTAGACGATCTGGTACAGTTGCAAGTGGCCAGTTCTCTGGCTCGTTTGGGACAGCCGTTTACTTTGGATATGGCCATCGAACAGGCCGAACGGATCGAGCGCGATCGACCCCGGCGCGTCCAGGCCCAAACCTTTATCGCCCATTGGGACAATCAACTCGAGCGCATTCAAGATCGCCCGTACTTGAAACTAGCCCGCCAACTAGCCGAACTCAACACCATCGAAGGCTACGAAGCCGCGATCGCCCAGATCGAGCGTCTCGACGAGGATCGCGCCTCCCGCAAAGAAGGCGAAACCCTAGTGGCCCAGTGGAAAAAGGACATTGAAGTTCTCGAGGACGAGCCGATTTTGGCTGAAGCCAAGGCCCTGGCCGAACAGGGCGAATACTGGCCAGCGATCGCCGTGGCCGAGCAAATTTCCCCCGATCGCGCTTCTTACGATCGCGCTCGCGACCTCATTAACCAATGGGTGATCGACGTACAAATCGCCGTCGATCGACCGATCATCGAAGCCGCCGAAGAGTATGCTGAAGATGGCAACTACAACTTAGCCATCTCCACTGCTTCCCAGTTGGGGCCAGAACGCCCCCTCTACGATGAAGCCCGCGAAGCCATCGATCGCTGGGTTGCAGAAGGCGGAACGGCCCCGGCCGCACCTGCTCCGGCTCGCACTTACTACGCACCTGCCCCGGCCCCGGCTCCGGCCCCCACCTAC
>CAKZKB010000308.1 GCA_937121005.1 uncultured cyanobacterium
GGGGGCGCGAAAGTGCCCGGATGCGATCGCGGCAATTCTCCTCTAGAATACCAAGCCGAAGGCGTTACTGGCCGCCGTTTGTTTTTGAGCACCACCAACGGGACGCGAGCCTTGGAACGAGTCCAGAAGGCTCCGGCTTTGGTGACGGCGGCGCTGGTGAATCGATCGCGCGTGGTACGATATTTGCGCGAAACCACTCCTGAAACGGTGTGGATCGTCGGTTCGGGTTGGCAAGGCAGTTATTCGTTAGAGGATACAGTCTGCGCTGGGGCGATCGTTCGCAGTTTGCTCGATGAGAAGGCGGGATCGTTGGCTGAGTTGGCGGGAAATGATGAGGCGATCGCGGCCTTGGCATTGTTTGAAACCTGGGGCGATCGCCTGGTAGAACTGATGGAACTCGCCAGTCACGGACAGCGTTTGTTAGGTCTGGGAAATCGCGCCGATCTCGAATGCTGTGCGGCGTTAGATACCTTAGACGTGCTTCCCAAACAGACAGAACCGGGGGTGTTGAGCGCACTGTAGGGGCGAGGCATTCGCACCGGAAAATGGAGATTGTAGAAACAAGAAACAGGGCGAATGCCTCGCCCTCCCTCAAGTTGTAGCATTGATTAACCGGATTTCGTATCAAACACGATCGCGCTTTTGCAGCCACCGTTTTGCCAGTTGCCAAACGGCGATCGCGACAACGAAACTGGCCGTTAAACCGACAAAAAACGGATGGAAATAGAAGGGACGATCGCGCTGCCAAGGTTGAGTCATCAAACCGGAAGTAGAGGCGACGATCGCGCCTGCACCCACACCCAACCCCAATGCTTCTATGGTGTGTTTTAGTTCTTTTTCCGTTCGCGATCGCTCGATTTCGACAATCCCGCGAATGGCAGCAATCGTTTTCTCGATCGTCCCGGTACGCAGACTAAAATAGCCGATATCGGCGACAAGTTGCTGTTGGAAGTTCGGACAAATGCGATCGCCAAATTCTGCTAAAAACGGGATGCTGTCATCTCCAACTTCTTTTTTAATTTGCTGGAGTTTTGTGTTATAATTGCCAGCATTGATGTCGATGGTCAGGCGATCGCGCTCCAGTTCTCCCAGCCAGTTGGCGTAGTCGAGATCGAGTTTGGGTAAGGTTTTCAGTTGGTTTTGGAAGTTTGCCAACTCAGCATTGCCAATTTGCAAATTCGAGGTTTCCCCATCGGGAAGTTGGGGGACAATGGCAGAAACAGTGTCTTTTATCTTATGGTAACTTTCCGCGATATCGTGGTAAGTCTCTCGACTTTGTTGGTAGGCGACGATGACTTTTTGGCGGTAGAAGAATAAGTCAACAAACAAGCGATCGCAGTTGATAAAATTATCTTCTGCTGTAGCAGCATAGCGATCGTCTTTCGGTTCGCCTAAAAACAGCCAGACAAAAACGCTGTGAGTGTCGTCGCGATAGGGGTTTCCATATTCAAAAATTGGACTGTCGAACAGCATTCCTTCCTGAAAAAATTGCGGAGAGGTTTCTACCCCGCTAAAAAAGGAACTGACGCATTCATCAGCAACTTCTCGCCAGCAGGTGCGATCGCATTGTTGTTCGGGAAGCAGCCATACCGTGAGGACGATCGCGCTACCGAGGTTACTTTCAATGCTAGCATGGAGCTTGCTAAAAATACTGACATCTACATTTGCACTTTTCTTGCCCTGTTTGTCTTCTTCGTCAACTCGCAAATTCAATGCTAAGGCGTAACTATCGTAGAGTTGCAGTGCATCTACGCATCCGGTAATTTTGTTGTCGTTTTCCCCTGCATCGATCGGAGTCTCAAAACTGATTATCTCGTTGTTAGAAAGCAAATTCTCGCGAGTTCCAGGTTGCGGCGATCGCGGGTTAAATTCCGTATCGATTTTCTGTTCTTCAAACAGCGATCGACACTGTTCCCAGACGCGATCGTCATCCTTTCCGTCGCGAAGCTGGAAAGAAAATATATGGACGTTGGGGGCATAAACAGAATAAGTCATATTGATTTAGACATTGTGAATGCGTAGGGGCTAGGCATTGTCACCGATCGCGATTGTATTCTACATGAATTAACATGGACAATGCCTCGCCCTCCGATAATGTCGCGATCGTTCCTCCTTTGAGAAACCGGGTTTCTTGTGCGCTTACTTAGAAGGTTCGTTTTGAGGATCGCGCTTGTGGGGATTTTTCTCGCGCAACTCGTATAAGTTTTGAACGATGCCAATTTCATCTGTTGGCTTAGATTGGGAAGATTCTTTTTTCTGACGATCGCTGTCATTTTTAGCGAATTTGATGATGTCGTTGTAAATATCTTGATGGTTTCTAAACCATGCTTTAACCGCCGCGATCGTCTTCTCTTCATCGCTTTCTAGTCCTGCAAGAATGCGATCGAGTTCTTGCATGGGTTCGCTGGGGAAATCTTGTCCCTCTTGCAAGGCTAGCAGGAAATAGGGGAGAGTGACTTTGAGCTTCATCAGTTTCGCACTTGTGGAGACAACCGCTAGACAAATCGGTATTTGGCGCAAGTCGCGTTTGCCCGATGCCTAAATTATATCAGATCCGGTAGAACAGTTACGATATTTGTAGGGGCGAATGGCATTCGCCCTATCCAAGTAGGGGCGAATGCCATTCGCCCTATGCAAGGTGCATCAGATTGTACCAGCGATCGACCGGATTTGATATTATACCATTTTCCGAAAATTGTAGGGGCGATTCGCGAATCGCCCCTACATCTGG
>CAKZKB010000309.1 GCA_937121005.1 uncultured cyanobacterium
AGTCGTGTCGCCGTATAAAATTGGCGCTAACAAACGGATGCGAAGCTGTTGAAGTTGGCCGCGATCGCCCATCCAATTGGTCAGCAATGGCGACAACCAAGCAAAGCGCATCACCCCATTATCAAAAGGCGCTGACATTCCCCGTTGCTTGGCGAGCAAAAAATCTTCGTGTTGCTGAGACGATTTCACCGACCATCCCGTGACTGGATTTTTAACTAAACTGTGAGGACTTTTTAAGCCATCTTTATAGCCTAAAATTCCAGGTCGATAAGACGGGCCGATCGCCGCTTGCCAACAGACTAAATCGCCAATGGTTAAGGGGCCGCGAACCAAAGGTGGCAATTCGTAACCGATGTCAATTTGTTCCCCAAATAACAGGCGATTGCCCGTGCGAGTTTCTTGTTGCAAGGCGGCTTCAATCTCCGCCAGTTCCGATTCGCTATACTGGTAAATAGCGCGATCGGCAATTAACTCATTGGGTGATTGTTCTTTCCAGATCAGCGTCCCGTTTGCGCGTCCGACTAGCGCATTGTTTTGATTCCAATAGGAAGTTTCCGAGGCGATGCAAACCAAACGCCGATCGCGGCGATCTCGCGATTCGTAAACCCCTGTTTGTTTGGCTTCTGGCTGGAGGCGATCGCCGTCTAAAATGGGTTGAAACCATTGATATTCCAGTTCGCCAATTAAATTCGACATGGGAACGGCAATAGGCGCTCCATGTAGAATGGGATACAGGACTGATGTTAAAAACGTAGGAGGGGCAACCAAACGACCGTAGTGGGTTTGAGTGGCATAATTACCATCGAGCCATAATGGATTATCATCAGCAATTCCACAGGCAAAGTGACGAATGGTATCAACCGTGACAACTGTATGCCAAGGATCTCGTTCGCGAAGAATTTTCCCGTTTAAGGCGCGGGTTTTAGCGACAAAATCGTCGATAATATTTGACATGGATCCAACTTCAATACCCGTATCGAGCCCTAGGCTCTCTCGATCGAGTTAAATCTTATCGCCGAGGGGATGTTGCTGTCAAGTTTCCGACTGCGGCTGGGTTCGGTTTGCCTTTTGGACAACAGCGAACCATTTTCGACTAGAATATTTGTACTAACGATAGCGCTTCGGAAGGCTTAAAGGCAACAGACGATGACCTCAAAACGGCACTTTAAAAAACTCGATGCGATTCGCGGTGCTGCTTGCTTGTACGTTTTAGCGCACAATACAGTTTACGTCCTTTACGGTAACGGTTTGCTTCCCCAAGAAGCGAAGATTTTCTTCTTTGCCGGATCTGAGGCCGTGATGGCCTTTTTTATGTTGAGTGGCTTCCTGATTTTTTACTCGTTTCGCCGCTATTCCCAACAAGATTTTAAAACCTACTTGAGTCGGCGATTTATTCGCATCTATATTCCCCTGTTAATCAGTTTCCTCGTATCGATGGCGATCGCCCAGTTTAACGGTCACTTGCAAGCGGCTTTTTCTTGGCGAGAAACCATCGGTAACTTAATTTTATTGCAAGACTTCAGCCAAGTCAAGCCTGGAACTTGGTTTAATCCTTTTTTTGGCAATTTGCCCCTCTGGTCGCTTTCTTACGAGTGGTGGTGTTATATACTCTTCTATCCATTCTATCGATACTTACCGCAGAAAACCTCTCGTCTTTATGTCGTCCTCGGATTTTCCATGTTATGCTATCTCGTTTATGTGTGGATTCCGAATACAGCTTCTTTAATCGGCGCGCATTTAATTATTTGGTGGTGCGGCGGGGAAGTGGCGACGATTTTCGATCGCGATCGACGGTTTTCTTGGAACAATTTGCGACCGATTTTCATCTGCTTGACAACCATGACCGCTTTATCTTTTTCCACTGTTTTAGCGGCTGAAGAAATTCGTTTCGGACATTATCCTTTCTTAATCTTTCGCCATTTCTTCTCGGCTTCCGTCGCCTGCGCGGTAGGGCTGTTTTGGTATCGCAAAAAGTTTGCCTACTTTGACTTGATGTTCGGAAAGTTTGCCAAACTCGCTCCAATTTCCTATGCTTTATATATTCTCCAGTTTCCCATTTTATTTCAGTGGAATTTACGTCCGCATATTCCCCAAACCTGGTTAATTGTTGCGATTAAAGTCGTCGTTTTATTTGCACTTTCTTACCTCATTGATGTAAAGTTACAGCCGCTTGTCAATAAATGGACGCGATCGCGTCTCTAGTCAGGTGGGAATTGCCCACCCTACAAAATTATTGTACTCAATTATTCTTCGATCTGTCTAAACGCATCGCGCCAAAACCACGCAACAATCATGACGATCGACAAGGTAGCGATCGACGCAACGGCTAACAGCCAAGCATCCTCTTCTTGTGAAGTTTCTTGCGAAGTCTTCAAACCAAACTCATCAAATTGTACCACATCCGAGTTCGGTTGTCGAGTATCGAAATAATAACTGCTTACCTTCCCGGTTCCCGTATCAAAAATGCTGAAAACGGTAATATCGTTACTGGCGATATAGGGTTGGGGAACCCCCGTATCGTCTCGTAGCGGCGCGATCGTCGGTATCGCCGGATCTAAGCCGTTTGGGTTGCCAATAGCAGCGTAGTTGAGATTATTACGATCGGGAACCGGACGCGGTTTTTCTGCTGTGGCTGCACCGTAAGTATTGCCAACATTGGAAGTTTCGAGAAAATGAATTTTACCGTCAAAAAAGCGATTCCATAGGTGCGAGTGTCCGTAGAAAACCAGATCGACATTGGCGGTTTCTAACAAGGGGAGAACGTCGCGAATGATATAGTCATTTTCTTTGGGATAGTCGTAGCGAACGGAAATAACATTTCCATTCTCATCGCGATCGATCTTTTGCACTGGATCGGTGTAAGGTGGGACAATATTTTCTCCTAACGTATGTGGCGGATGGTGAAACATGACAATTTTATATTTTGCCTGTTGGTAGGCTTCGCTATTCAGTTCGGTTTCTAACCAGCGATATTGTGCGCTTCCTTTATTGATGGGTTCAAATATATGCTGTCCGTAGCCCCAATTTTGAGGATTTTTGAGGGCGAAATCAGCTTCTTTGTAGCGTCCTTTGATATTGTCTTCCATTCCTGGAAGCCGCCAGATGTTGGTGACGTACAGGACAACTAAACGCACGTCGCCAAAGGTGACAGCATAGTAGGTTTCGCGATCGGGAAGGGAAAAAATTTCCCGGTAAGTATCGACATTAAAAGAGTTGGCTTTAATCCATGCTGCGCGAACTTCTGGATCGTCAGAGGGGTTAAACTGTTTGGCGTTGCTGCTGTAAACATCTTCAGCGATCGCGCGGGGAATGGCATCTTCAAATTGAACGTTAAGCGATTTCTCTGGCGAAAATCGCCCCATGACTTCATGGTTGCCAATGGCGGGAAATAGAGGCGCGTGTTGGATAATTTCGCCGCCTTTATAGACAGTAGAAATGCCATTTTTCTCCAGTTCGTAGCTAGCGCGACCTTGCAACGCTGGGAAGAACGCACCACCGCGATCGTCGTCGAACCACTCCGAAGCGCGATCGGGAATGTTGACCAGATCGCCAGCCAAAAAAACAGCATCAACTCGGCCGATCGCCTCGCGCACTTTTTGTAAATTGGCGGCGACTAACGGCTTCAGTTGATGGTCGGAAGTCAGTAAGATCTTTAACGGTTGTCCGGGTGGGGGTGTGGGTGCGAGGGTAAAGCGATCGCTCTTGATTTCGTCGCCGTTTTCGTCGATACTGGTAGCGTAGTAGGGAACGCGATCGCCGCTTTTGAGTCCCGTTACTTCCGCTTCGTG
>CAKZKB010000310.1 GCA_937121005.1 uncultured cyanobacterium
GGATAATCGTACCCAGTCAGGGCGACAATTTTTTGACCTGTCTTCTTTTTCTCGAGCAGAAATTCGATATTTTTCTTCATTGCGATACTAAGGAGGTCATCAATTCTAAAGGTTGACAAGAACGCAGCGATCTGGATAAGCGACTGGGCGCAGATCTCGCTTTGCATCCACAATATCAGATTTGTTAGCGCAGTTACAGTATTGGTAGGGGCGAAGCCGTTTGCGCCAGTTAACGCACGATTCTACTTACAACTAAGTTAGTGGTTGCCTGACCCTATCCAAGCTGGATCGTATTGTAGCATTGTTTCACCGGATTCGATCGAAGTCTTGACCGTCTGCTACTTTCTTAGAAACCTCAGCACCTTTAGGTTGAGGAGAAGTCAATTTCGCGATTTCCTAAAACTCAATTTTAGAGCATTCGACAAACTGGCAAACTGCGATCCCCTTTTTAGTGACCGTCTTGCGGTTGGAACCGGAGAAAAGTGTTAAACTGTGAGGAGGAACGGTCAATAAGAGTTTGACGTGGTAGGTGAAACTTGTTCTTCTCCTGTTCTTAGTATTGCGAGTGACGCGCAATTCTTCTTCAATGTAAAATTTGGAAATATCGGCAAAGGAAAATTCTTGTTCTTTGCGGTTTCCAGGAGAAAAAATAGATTTTCGGTAGTTTAAGGTGCGAGTATTTTTATCAAAAATAAGTTCGGTTTCCTCAAAGCAAGCAAAAATTATTCTCACAAGCAAAATAACTGCAAAAACCATAATTACTGTCAGAAGAGCAGAAGAAAGCCAGGACTCCACGTCATCAAGGCTGGCGATCGCGGCATGGAGAGGAAGGGCCAACAAACTACCGACAACCACCGCCCAGACAACAGCAAAAATCGCTTTCTTTTTCCAACTCTGCCCAACATTGGGCGTACCGATGACCAGTCTAGAGTTTGTGCGTTTGAGGATTTGCATGGGTATGTGCTGGCAGTTTTGCCTACGGGCTGCCATGACGACCTTACTAGGTACTATAACATACCGATCGCATCCCAACTCCCCTAGCGTTTCCGCATTAGTTCGTTGCGTCCGGAGAGGAACGCAACGAGGGGAAAGCCAGAGGACGTTTTACTAATAGCGAGCGATCGCGGCCAGTTGAGATTCGTTGGGAACCTCTTCTTCGTTCACCGTATAGACTTCGCCACCGTTGATAAAGGTATAAACGGCGGCCATGTCGAACAGATCTGTATCGTCCGGTTGCGGTTCGTCGTGGGTTTCGACTCGGTTTTGTTGCGAGTCAAACTGTCCCCAACAGTGTTTTTCTAAGGGAACGAACAAGGCATCGAGACGCTTGTAGTAAGCTGCTGGAACGATATCTTCCACGCGATCGAAGGTGCGATCGGGGGCGTTGGCGCTGGTTTCTTGGTAGCGCTGCACGGCTTCGTGGTAAGATTTCTGGAAGTAGGGTTCGACGATTTTCCAAGCGCGATCGCGCAACTCTTCGGGTTTCTCCAGATCGGGATTTCCTGTCAACCCCTCATGGAAAATATGGGGGTAGGAATTTGCTTCTTTGTAGATGGGATGCAAGTATTCAACCCCGGCTAAAATCAGAGGAGCCGTATCGTCGCCGAGACGATCGTAAATACCGCGATCGACCTGTTGGAAAAAGCGCAGAATTTCGGTTTTATCGTCGCTGGTTCCCACGCCTTGACCGTGAAACATGGCCGGACGATCGCCCCCACCCGCATTGACATTAGGCGTTGCCGTATGCTGTTGTAGATCTTCTTGGGGCGTGTCGTATTTTAACGCTTCTTCGATGCTGGTGGGAATCCCTTCGAGATCGATGTCCCGGACGCGATCGCGGGTGGCTTCGAGCAAGCGAACTTGATGCTTGCTGAGGGCTAAAATATAAAACCGGCCGTTGTTGGTCACTAATGGCATCAACGGCTTGAGATGAAATTCATCGCCGATAACCACCAACTCTTCAAACTCAACGGGGACGCGATAGTAACGGAACTGGTTAGGCGACGCAAAAATTGCCAGTCCCCGATCTTGATGTTCCCAAAAATCGTTAGTATCTAAGGCCTGCATCGGTTGCAGCCACGATTCGGCATCGGCCAGGCGGATCCCCTTTTCTTGCAGGCGATCCTCGATTTGACCCCATAAATTCCTAAAGCGAATTGGGTTTTGCTGGGTTTGGGCGCTCATTTTCACCGTTGGCATATACAGGGATACGCAGGGCGATTGCGGCGCGTCTACCAGGGCTTTTAGTTGCGATCGCGATAACAAATCCATAAAATAGATATCTCCACTTGACAACAAATTTGATGGTTTAAAAATTAAACCGACTTCAATCTTTTATTGAAGCAAATTTTTGCTGTCGTTCCCTCTTTCTTTGGGTAGAATTTAAATTCTAAATCCTATTATTGTACGAAATTC
>CAKZKB010000311.1 GCA_937121005.1 uncultured cyanobacterium
CGTGCATTTCACGGGCGATCGACCTGCAATTGCTGTCTAGTTTGCTGAAGTGACTGGTTAGATCGGTGACAGCTAAATAGCGACTTGCCGCTATTTAGAATCCTCCGTGCTTTAGTCAGAGGAGAAGTCAAGAAGACGGGTTAATCAGCGATCGCACTGTTTCCGGGTTCAATTCTAAGGCTTCGGCAATCTGTTCGACGCTCAACCCTAACTTAAACAGTCGGGGAACAGTCGCCAACTTTTCTTCTTGGCGACCTTCTTGGCGACCTTCTTGGCGACCTTCTTGGCGACCCTCGTCAAGACCTTCTCGCAAAATTTCTTGATAGAATACTGATTCGCGCATGATGTCCCTCCGTAGCAGACGACGAACAACCTCTAAGTTTAATACTAACCCAGAAAGGATAGCAGTGGAGGCGCTGATGTTACTCATTTGGCGACGATCGCCTAAAGTGTCGATCTCCCGTGCCACTTGTCGCAAGGTTTCGGTTCGATCGCTCGTTTGGGTTAGCGTGGCAAAGGGCAACAAACCCGGCGATCGCAAAAAGAGTCCTGTCGGTTGTTCCCAGAGGCGAACGACATTAAATTCGTGGCGAGTTTTCCCCAACTCAAAAGCCGTTTTCTGCACCAATTCCGAGTCCGTCTCCTTCAGATAGAGGACGAACTGATACATTTCCTTATTGGGAAACCGACGATAGACTCGCAAGCGATAGTCTGCCATGCGAAAAGGAATGTTGTCATCGGGTTTGGTCTGGAACTCGATATGCAACACCACATCCTCCGATTCCAACAGAATTAAAGAATCAGCCCGAATGGGTTCGACTGACAGTTCCGACGGACTCAGTTCGGTTAAAGGTGTCGGCTTGCCCAACAGCCAAGCGGCAAAATCGCTGGAAAACTGTTCGGCGAGAACTTTGCAAATGTTGTCGTACATTGAGTTAAGCGGCAGCCGGAAGTGAATATTCCCCTACCTCATACCTTAAGCGCGATCGCCGCTTCAACGGCTTCGTCCAAACTGGCGGCCGGGACGATCCCTGCTTCGGCCAGCCGTTCCATAGTTTCCACTTCGGCCCCATCCAAGCGCACCACCAACCGGGGACGATTTGAAGTCGTAGCAGCATGACTAGCGAGTACGTCGATGGCCTCGGGACTGGCCGCCTGTCCCAACAAATTGACTAAAACGACGCGGGTGCGCGACGATCGCACGACACGCTCGATCGCCTGTTGCAACGCCTCAGCGGCCCGTTGGGGGGTGGCATCCCAACGACCTTCGCCGCCTAAATTGGTAAAGCTGGCCGGTTTTCCGCCTGCTTGCGACACCAAATCCAACGTCGCCAGGGTCAAACCGCCGCCGTTGCAGATAATGGCAATATCGCCATCGAGTTCGGCAAAATTGGGGTTCGGCAGAGCCGGAAGCGATCGCGATCGCCCCTTGCCATTGCGATTTTCCCCCAAGTCGAGCAAATCCCGATGGCGATCGATGGCATCGTCGTTGACGCTGGCTTTACCATCCAAAGCCATCACGTCGCCGTTACTTTGAATCCCCAAAGGGTTAATTTCAATGGAGTCGAGATCGTAGTTCACAAACAACCGATACATCTTCTCGACCACCGCACTCACAGATTTGATTAATTCTCCGCGCAACCCCATTTTCAATACCAACCGTCGGGCGTAAAATGGAGAAAACTTCTCGGCAACTACCACTTGCTGGATTTGTTCGGCCGCAAGATCGGCATCCACGCCGCCTTGCATGGAACCAAGCAGCACCGGCCGGCGGGCCGCGCGATCGAGCACCACCGCCAGGTAAAACTCTCGTTCGGCATCGTATTTGGCTTCTGCCAGCAGCATATCGGGATATTCGCCGCGAATGGGCAAGCGAAAAATTGCTTGTGCTGCGGCCACCGCATCGATGGTATTCTCAGCAAAGCGAACGCCACCGGCCCGACCGCGCCCGCCGACGGGCACCTGGGACTTGAGGACGACGGGATAAGGAATTCTCAAGAACTTGAGATCCTGGGGATAGTAGACGCATTGGGACGGCAGCACGGGGATCCCGGTTTGCCGAAACAGATGTTTGACTTGGTACTCGAGCAAGTCCATGATGGGTAGACCTCCGCACCCGGATCGATATCGATTCGCGATCGAGGAGTTAGCACTCTAACTACCATAGCCTCTCTCGGCCGGTAGAAGTGCGCGAGCCGATACAGTTTGGCGGACGGCGAACCCCTCGATCGACCGAGGCGAGCTCCAATTTGACTTCGCTAGATTGGGTGTAAGCGCTAACATTTTCGGCGGTACGGTGGCGCGGGAAGTCGAGGCGTTTTGTAAAGTGGTTTGGCGATCCCCAATCAAAATACTGCGCGATCGCCTCCGATTTGGTACAATCTTCGTAGGAGAACTGTTTGGGTGTTGGGTCTTATGATTACCTGGTTAAGTATAAATGCACTGTTACTGGTCGTTGCTTATTTATTCGGTTCCACACCGACAGGCTACTGGCTCGGC
>CAKZKB010000312.1 GCA_937121005.1 uncultured cyanobacterium
GGCGATGGGGTTGCGTCCGGTTCGCTAGTATCGATGGACGGCGGCGGTGGCGGGACGAAATTGCGCAAATAAATGACATCTTGCCAGGCCGGAACCGTACTTCCTTCGGTATGTCCTTGGACGACGACGCGATTGATATTCGGTGGATCCAGTTTTTGCAGTCCTTGGCGCACGAAATGGGTGACAAACGGCATCTCCGGCGGGCGATCGGCCGAAGCAAAAACGAACAAGCAATCCTGTTTGAGTCCCACCTTCACCGCGATTTTTTTGGGGTGTAGGGATCGATTCATCAGGGCGGCGATCGCTTTGGGATCGCCTTGCTTGGCTAGGTTTAGCAGGGAATGGGACTGCACCATAAGAGCGTGCGAGGGAGCGTATTCTGCTAGTTTACCCGAAATCGCGATCGAGGACTAGACTTGCCGCGATCGTCGGCTTCTGTCCAAACCTGCTTGTTTAAGTTTTGTACAATCGTTGCGCGATCGCGATCGCCTACAAGATGACTTCTTCGACAAGAGGAATAGGTAAAGGTTTTTCGTTTTCTCGATATTCTTCGATTAAGAGTTCTAAAACCTCTTTGGCATTTTTTAAGGCTTCTTCGTAAGTATCGCCATGGGTGTAGAAGGGTTGAGAGGGAAAGTCGGGAAGGCGAACTAAGTAGCAGTTGTCTTCATCCGACCATTGAATGATAATGGTAAAGGGGAGTTTCATGGTTCTGGATCTCCTCGATCGAGATTTTCAATCTTTTTAAGTCGGCGATCGACCTCATTTATCCTCCTAAAAGCAACACTTCGATCCCAAAATTATCTGAGTTTATCCTATTCATCTGTGGTTGCAGATCTGTGGTTTAGATTTCTTCATTAACCACTTGCTCGAAATATCGCTGCACCATCGGCACTTGAAAGGCGCGATCGCTGGTTCCACCGACAAAGAAACCGCGTTCTAAAACTTCTTTTTGGATCAGTTTTCGCAACGCGGCGCGATCGCCAATTTCCCGGCTGTTGGTAGCAATTAAATTCCGCACGAATTCCCGTTCCGGTTCGCTGAGCGTACCGCGCCAGAGTTCGTTAAAATATCCCATTCCGGTCTCGATCGCTTTGGGGACGATCGCTTCTACATCGTCAACCGTCGCTTTTGGGGAAGATCCCTCGCCTGTCTTGTTTCGATTCAAATATTCAACCAATACCTGACAAGAAAGCTGCACGAGATAGGGTTGGCAGCGCGTCCAGTAAATGAGGCGATCGATCGCTCCGGGAGTGTAAATATCGGGGAAGTTTTCGATGGGTTCGACGATCAGTTCTCGCGCTTCCGACTCTTGCAAATATGTCAGGCGTAGAAATTGGGTATTGATGAGATAGTCGCTCCAATAGTCATCGAGTTCGTCGAGGGTGTGGGAACCGCTAAACAGCACAATCCAGCGCGATCGATGCTGCATGACATGGCGGAAAAAGTTGAGCGGTGCTTTACTATGAGTTGCTTCGATGGTTTCGCTGAGACGCTCGAATTCGTCCAAACAAAGCAGAAAGCGCTTATTGGGAAAGGCTGCTTCGATGTCAGTAAACCAGCCGCGCAATGCCGGGAACGGATCGCGATCGATGGCATTATAATCGGGATCGGGCAGTTGTAAGTTGCGCGACTTGCGAGCCGCTTCGAGGATTTTATCTGCGAGCGATCGACCCACGCTGACTAATGTGGTCGCGTCGGCGATACCCTGTAAATCCACAACCAACGGGACAATATCCGCACCAACTTTTCGCGGTAAGTATTTGAGCGCCGATGTTTTCCCAGATCGGCGAGTGCCATACAGTAGTAAAATTGGCGGTTGCGAAGACAATGCTAACTGTTCGATTTCGCGGAAAATGTCCTGTCGTCCTTTAAAGCGACTGCGATCGCGATTCTCCTGCGGAGATGCTTCGCGATCGGGATCTAAAGACGGCCCGGCAATATAAGGATTGGGAATTTCTCCCGATTTACGTGCAGTTTCTTCTAAATTTTGTTGTGCTGTTTGTAGCAAGGCGATCCAGCGTTTGGCAAGCTGAATAAACTGAACTGTTTGGCGAGACGTTCGGCGAAAGAAAAGCTGATGTTGTACTTGGAGATGGTCTCGAAGCGCGATTAAGGCTTCGATGGGCTTTTCTAGTGCTTCTTTTTTACGGTAGTTTGTCGTTGAATTTTCGGCAGCACGAACATCTTGACTAGCTTCTAAAAACTTCGTCAAAGTGTCATTAACTTGAGGCGGAGGTGGAGACGGAATCCACTCAAGCTGATTAGTAGTCGCCACAATATCCCCAACAGTTTGGCAGCGACTAAAGGCTTCTTGCAAAATCCCAGATATCGCTACTCCCCCAACTCTTTGGGTTGTGCGGTTGGGTGACTTCATTAAAGATTCGATCGTCTCTCGAATAGCAGCAGGATTGTGTCGTGCCGCAGCAATGACAGACTGAGAAATTAACAGTACGGGAATAACGCTCAGGAAAAACCATGCTGTTGGAGACAATAATGCAACTGCTGACGGGAAAATTGGTAATATAAGACCGTACTTCCATAGTGCAACAAAACAGATTACATATAAAATTGATATTGAACTTCCAGTTGCCAGTGCCACAAAAGGAATTCTATGAATTTTCCAGACGATCATCAGTCCGAGAAAAGAAAAGCTCCAC
>CAKZKB010000313.1 GCA_937121005.1 uncultured cyanobacterium
TGTAGCGACAACTCGCATCCAAACACTGTTCTAAATAGCGGCTTCCGGCTCCCAAATCGATGACTGTTGTTTGCTTGGGAATGTATCTGGCAATCCGTTCGGTTCTGCGGTTCCAATTGGAATGCAGGTTATCGAGGTTCGACCAGCGATCGTAGTCAGAAAAGGGAGAGGACAATGAAGAAATAGAAGCGGTTTGCATCATCTCAATCTCCATTTACAAACGCACGAGATCGACCTTCCCTAACCGCGAGTGCCGCCAGTACGTCCACTCGTTAAACCAGTTGTGGAAGGTGTGAGGAGCAATACCTAAACGCTGTAATTGCCATTGGCGATAGAGTTTTTCGCCTTCCCCTTGGATGGCATATTCTTTGACATCGATTTGGCGCGTTGCTGGGACAGTGCGATCGTCCCCGACAACCGTTTCTAAAAAGGGAACGGGGGGAGAAGCGGTCTCGTTAAACATTAAATCGAGAGTTTGCTCGGTTAAAAACATATCCCAAACTAAATGGTAGCGAAATTCGCTTCCGCCATTGTTAGCCGAATGAATGCAGCCGTTGTTAAAGAAGAAAATCGATCCGACTTCAAAGTGAAAAATTTCTTCATCTAAAAGCATTTCAACTTTATCGTTGGTGACAATGGGGAGATGAAATCGTCCGCGCATCAAGAAGGTGCGAGGAGAAGACTGTTGCGGCGACGGCCAAACAATATGCTCTTCGTGGGGAGAAAGTCCACCTTTTGGCCCCATGCCATTGAGCCTCATATTGTAGGCGTGGGGAAAGGCTTTAATAAATTCATCAATGGTCGGATAAGTGTCGGCGTGATGAAATTTTTTGCCTTCTAAACTCCTGTCGTGATCGGCAGAGGTATCGTTAAAAGAGCCGGAACGGTTGAACAAAGAATACTGAAGCGCATCGCCATAAGGATTTGTCCAGTTGGTGATGTGCGTTTTCTCTGCCACGCGGGACGGTTTTTGGGCCTCGACGAGGGCGAGTATCTCTTGGCGCAACCGATTGAAAAACTCTCCTTCAACGCGAAACAATCTCCGACATTTCAACCCCCCTTTGTGATGGTTGGCATCGAGCACGTCGGAGAGCAGAGCTTGATAATCCATTCAAAAAACTCCTGTTAGAAAAAAGCTAGCGATTGCAAGCTATACTGATTATGACAAAACCGATCTGCAATCCAGGAGATTCTTAGGAAAATTTTCACAAAATTTAAACTTAATCGTCGATCGTCCGTTGGCGGGGACGGGGGCGCGATCGTCCCAGACCCTCGAATTCCGGGCAGTATCCCTCTGCCGCTACCTGAAACCCAAATAAGGGAGAATTTTCATTCCAACAGTGCAGGCGGCGACGGTGGAGGCAATTGGCGCAACATTCTAACTCCGGTGGAACCGGGCGTTCGGGCTCGCGACCCAAGAGTTCTTGCTGTGCCAGACCCCGCAGTACCAACTCTTCCCCCTGCCAGCGAATTTCCAGCAGTCCGGTGTCGGCGAAGGTGTCCCGACGGGGATCCTCGGTAATGGAGGTGGGGAGAGCGATCGTAATGGCGCGATCGCGTTCGGTGAGTTCCCCCTCGTAAGGTACGTTACTCGGTTCCGGGGGCAAAAATGGCTCTCCCACCGTCAGCGATAGGGTGGTTCCGGGGGACGGACAGTGGATTTTATAGCGGTTTCGCAGTTCTTCTAAATTCGCCAAGTCGGCCAAATTGCTAGGAAACCCACCGACAAAGACGACGTGCTGGGGCCGCAGGTTGTGGATCGTCTGCGTCGTCCCCGAAACGTCGCAATGTTCGCTGACGACGTAGGTTTCGACCCGAACTGGGGCCGGATCGTTGGGGTAGCGCGGTTGGATTCCCGGCCGGGCCGGACGCAGGATCGCCCAAGGTTCCTTGTCGCGGCGATAGCGACTGATATCTGCATCTGGCGTGGCGAGAATGATTGCTGGAGTTCCATCTAGGCGATCGCGCGGATCCCCCCACAACCGCCGGACGCGGGGGGCAATGCGATCGTCCCAAAACAAAGACTGGTGGCGGGCAAAATTACGAGTGGCGGCCGGAAAGTGGGGCATCAATTCCAAATAGGCATCGCAGGCGATCGCGATGTCGTTTTCTACCCAAATATCGAGATCGCGGCCGGTAAAATAATGGTGCGATCGCAGCAACACTAACAGTTCTTGGGCCAGTCCCACAAACGGGGCGCACAGCAGCACCGATCGCCCTTCGCGCAAGGCTAAGTCGATGCGTTCGGCCAGTTGGTTTTCTTGCGTGCGCCGTCGCGGGTAGCGGGCCGTCCCGTAGTTTCCTTCTATTATTAGCACGTCCGGTTCGATCCCGCGCAGTTCTTCGAGGGGCAAGCCTTCGGCCAGGCGAGCGTTGGACAGCAGAAAGTCCCCGGTATATACCAGTTTGTAGGGACGATCGCCTTTCGTATCCGTCAAAACAATGGCCGCGGCCCCCGGTAGATGT
>CAKZKB010000314.1 GCA_937121005.1 uncultured cyanobacterium
TTCACCATCCTACTTGTTCCCGATTTCTCCATTTTTCGGTGCGAATGCCTCGCCCCTACAATGATTCACTCTCTTGACGAAAGGCGATCGCTTGCAGCATAATGAATTGCCAAGCGAGTAACAAAAAAGCGCGTGCGAACCGACAGCCTATTCTACAAAGTCTTCCAAACCCTACCCGGCGTTCTGTTTGAACTCCTCGGAGAGCCAAGTATGCTAGCAGCAAACTACAACTTTAAAGCCGTCGAACTCAAAGAACTCGCCAAACGCACCGATGGCGTATTCCTCCCCAAACCTCCCCAAACGTGACGGCGATCCCATTTATTTTGTCGAGGTACAATTCCAAAAAGACGAAGATTTATACTACCGCTTAATGCAGCAAGTGTTTGTCTATCTGGGACAAAATCGCTGGCGAGGTGATTGGAAAGCTGTGGTATTTTGGGCCAAACCCAGTCTCGATCCAGGTATCCCAATATGCTACGATGCGGAAGTCGCAGCCGGGAAGTTGCGTTCTCTGTACCTCAGCGAGGTAAAGGATACCCAAAACTCGATCGGTTTGGGTTTGGTTCGTCTAGTCATGGAACCGGAAACCCAGGTGCAACGGCGCATTCAGCAATTAGAAAGCTGCGCCCGAGCTTTACCCGTCACTCAACGAATTAATGCGATAGAATTGATAGAGCAAGCTCTCATCTACAAATTTCCAAATCGCCCTCGTAAGGAGCTAGAAGCCATGTTTGGACTCACTGAATGGAAACAAACCCGTTTTTATCAAGAAGTTAAAGGCGAAGGGATCCAAGAAGGGATTCCGATCGGTCGCCAGGAAATGCAACAGGAAACAATTTCTCTCATGCTTGAATCTGGGTTAAGTGTCGAACGAGTCGCCCAAATCTTGAAATTAGATGCAGAAACCGTTCGCCAGATCGCAAGTCGCGATCGCTCTTAAACGCTTTAAGAAACTTAAGAAACGAACCGTATCGCGATCTCCCCTCAAAGGTTATCATGGCCTTCAACATGACAAAATAGAGAAAACTGCGATCGATGTACGAACGAGCCTACGGCATTATCGAAACCCTCGCACCGCTTCACGTTGGGGCCAGTGCGGGAGAAGAAACCGGAAATCTCAATCTGATTTTCCGCGACCAATTTACCCAAACTGGGATCGTTCCCGGTAGTTCCATTCGCGGTCGATTTCGAGCCGATATGCGCCGCAAAGACAGCTAACAAACGGCACATTGGTACGGACACGAAGCCGTTCAAGGTAGAGAAGATGGCGGAACCACAGAAGCGATCGTCAAATTTGAATATGCTTCGTTGGTATGGTTGCCCGTTTTTTGTCCGGGTCAGCCAGTGGTTTGGGTGAGTTGTCCGAGGTTGTTGAAGCGGTATAAAGCGATCGCGCAACTTCCAGATAATGTGAAAGTTCCCAAACCTTACACCGCTTCGCCGAAACTAGATGCCCGCAATGTCGAAGGTGGCCACAAAATTCTGTTTTTCAACTTAGGTTTTTTGAACATCGAACATGACGTAGAAATGTCGGACTGGGTTCCCAAAGGCACGGATTTACCCGAATCGCAGTTAGTAGTTGTCGCCGATAACGATATTGCCATGCTACATGATATGGCACTTTACCGCCAAAGCCGCGTTCGCCTCGAAGACGACATGAAAAAAGTTGCGAAGGGAGCATTTTTCAACGTGGAAGCACTTCCCGAAGGCTGCGTTTTAGTGTTTCCCGTCGCCCTCAAAGAGACGGGGTGGCAACCTTTTGGAGAGGATGAAAGCACTGCATCCATGTATTTTGGTGGCTTAGAGTCGGTCGGTTTCGGACGCTGCCAAGTCACCCTCGGCGGTGAAGGTTTTACCAGCAGCAAAGAACAACCCCAAACTGAGGAGGAAAAGTAATGGCTTGGGAATTTTACGGACTCGATCGCGTGGCGCAAGAACTGGTTCTCAATGCCAGAATCCGCGATCGCGACTCTCTCAATCAATCGTTCAAAATGCGCGAATCCGTCGCCTACGGTTTGGAGCGATTTTGGGGCGAACATTTGCGACTGATGCCCAAAGAACCGGATAAAGGCACGTACTGGAAACAAACCTGGGACGAACTGGTGGAACTGATGAAAAAAGCCGGGATTACTTTACCCAGCGATCGCGTTTCTCTAGACAATCCCGATGGTATCAAAAAAATGGCAGAAAAGTTGTGGGAAATTCCTCTTAAAGACCAACGGGTAGCGCTAGCGGTTTTAACTCAGTTGTGCGATAGTTTGGTTTGGTGGACGCAGCGCTATAAAGGGACTGGAGATGCAGATTAGCTGTAGGGTGGGCATCGATCCAGTGTAGCATAAAACCGTAGGGGCGTTTGGCGTAGCCTACGCGCAGCGTTTACGGCGTTCGCCCTTCCCTGACAGAGCCAGAGAAACGAGAAATTAATACCAAACAAACAGTGAGGTAAAATTGTGAGTAACGCCAACATTCCCGATGCAGCCGATCGCATTCCGATGATGTTTCGATCGCAAATTCCCGGACGCTGCCAACTCCAGTATGCAGCCTCCAACGATGCCGAAACTTGGGTCGATGAATGGGTCGATCGCGCTTATTCGACTACTCCCAATTTTGGCGAGGAAGTCCGAACCCAGACCTATCAATTTAACTGGCGTTTCGTCACCAACGGCGGTCAAGATGATGGCATTATTCGTCCGGTTATCGGTGCGTATGGTCGGCCGTTTTATCCCGGTAGCAGCATGAAGGGCATTTTTGCCAGTGCTTGTGACAAAGAGAAACGCGATCGCTATTGCGGAGAAACTTTACCCGATGGTGACGTTCGCCCCGGAATTTTGCGCTTTCATGGCGGCTATCCCATCGACGATTCCTGGCAAGAAAACCTACTCGATATCGTTCATCCGCAGCAAGATCGGCAAGTGAAGGGGAAACGCGGGCCGAGTGCCTTTGCTCAGATTTCCTTGTATCGACCGACCCTTTGTTTCGGGATTTCTAGTAGTGAAGAATTGGACGCGCAAGAATGGGAAGAAATCTGGCAGATTTGGGAAAATGCGATCGCCAAAGGATTGGGGTGTCGCGTCAGTGCGGGTTACGGACATCCCCAACAGTCTAAACCGCCGACAAAACCCTTTTACAGGTGTCGAATTAAAGGCCAAGGAGCCGCTCCAAAACTGCTCGACGGGACTGGAGAATTTCGCCCCAATATGCTAAAAGCGGGGATTCGAGGTCACGCTTTGCGAATTTTTGGCGGGTTGACGGATGCAGAGACCGCCGATCGCCTCGTGGGAGATTTGTTTGGCGACATTCACGGCGAAACCCGCGTCGGTTTGTTGGCCATGGATTTCGATCGCGAGTCTTTGCAAATGGAGACGTTCGGTTCTGGATCGTATGCCGTTCCCACCTATGAAGTGGAAGGAAAACTCGCTTGGAAACTAACGCGATCGCTGCCCGAACCACAGCGTAAAACTCTCAAAAACTTGATTTCATCTCTGACTCGCTTTTCTCTTTTGCTCGGTGGCTTTGGTAAATCTTGGCGACGCGCCGACCATCGTTTATTTTATCCTGAATACTACGATCTCGACAAGGCAAAACCGCTTATTGGCTGTCATTGGCAGTGGAAAGGAGAGCGATCGCAGGTTGTGGATAACAAAGTGCGAAAGTTGTCAGATGTGGCTACCTTTATCGAGGAAACGCGATCGATCGCCAAAGAGTGGATGAAACAGCAAAATGTTAAAACAAACAAAGGATTTGCTGAGGAATGGCGAGAAGCATGGCATCCTCGAAAGGTGCAAGTTTGGGGACGAGTGGCAGATTCGGCAGAAGAAAGCGACGCGATCGCCTGGTTGCACCGTCCCTATCGCCACGCCGATCCGCCGTATCAAACAGAAGGCTCCATTTATCGCACTTCGGTAACAGGTAAACTGGGAGAAATCGGTCATCTGTGGCATCGAATGTATCCCGTCGTGCTAGCGAAACGGGATCCCGAAAATCCCAGGAAACCGAAAATTATTCGCACGCGACGCTATTTGGAGTTGCTGAGCGTTTTCCCCGATGGTTCTCCAGAGTGCGATGACTTTTTGCAGTTTCTCGATTCGGCACTGTGCGATTTTGAGTTATTATGGCCGGAGGAGTAAAATGTGAGAAAATAAGGAAAATAAGGACGCTTCGCAGTTTCTTTAACGGGGTTTAGGGGGGATCTTGAACGCACCCCTGAATGCTTACCCTACCTGCTACCTGCTTGCTGTCCACCAAGATCTTAAAGCTCGCATTGCCCCAATTTCATCCTCCTTCGCTTCCTCTAAAAATGCGTACAACCAATCTTTCGGAACCTGGGGAAACGTAGGACTGCGATCGACCTCGACATAAACTCCTGACTCGATCGCATAAATTCGCCACACTTGCCCATCATAGCGCCAAAATTCCGACACGCCCAGACTCGCATAAAATTGATTCTTGGCAATATCTGTGTGGGTAATATCGACTTCAACCACCAGATCGGGCGGTGGATCTGTTGAAAAATCAACATTTCGTCCCTTTACCAAAGGCTGATTTTGAAAATAATACGCATTGTCTGGTTCTGCCCCTTTCTTCAGAAGGGGGTAGTTCATTGTCGTCGAACCCATCGTCTTTACAGACAGACCTAACAACTCTACCAAAACAATAATGAATCGCTCGATTAAACGCCCTGCAAATTCATGGTCTTCTAACGGCATTGCAATCTCGAGCACTCCGTCATCATACGTCAAACGAGAACCACGCGATCGCGGCAACGCCGCCAAAATTTGCAAGTAGGCATCCCAGGAAATTCCTCGGAAGACCACTCGTTGTTCGCCAGTTGGCTGCAAGGTTGTTCTGGGTTCTGGTGCAGCGATAACCATTCTAAACTCATTTTTTATTTGACTTAGTAGATCGCACCTCCATCATAGCTCTTCTGATAGACGATCGTCAAACGCGATCGCTTTCAATTTTGTTACTGAGGAAAAGAGTGCAAGGGTCGATCGCGGCAGTTTTTACGGCAAATTGCCAGTTTTGTTGTAAAACTTTACATTGCTAGAGGCGATCGCCATGCTACCTTGCCAGTGAGATCGTTTGACTAGCGATCGATCCCTTCCGTTTACATTATTTAACGTCTAAACCCTTGTGCTAGCAACACTTCTAGCCTATCTTAGATACAACAACCTCCACAGTAACCTACACAGGTCACTCGCCGTCCAAAGTGGTTATTCTACCGTTATCTCTGTAGAAACCGCTCTGGTAAAGGGTTTGAGCCACCTTGCGCTACCCCCCTGGGAAAGTGCGTACAACCCCTTCTCCTACCCTCTGGAGATTG
>CAKZKB010000315.1 GCA_937121005.1 uncultured cyanobacterium
AATTTCAAAGGGAATATTCGCGTCGTTTAATTGAGCGATTTGTTCGCTAATAGCTCCATACAAACTCGGATCGCCTGAATGCAAGCGCACGACGGTTTTTTGCGATCGCGCTCGATCGATGGCAACGGGAACGATTTCTTCTAAGGTTTTGTTCCCAGTGGCAATGAGCTCGGCATCGGGACGAACATCGGATAAAATTCCTTTAGGAACTAAGGAGTCGGCATATAAAATGACATCAGCACTGGCAATTAATTTGGCAGCTTTGAGGGTCAAGAGTTCGCGATCGCCACACCCTGCGCCGACAATGTAAACGGTGGCAGGTGTAGTCTTGGAGTCAGCAATAACAGTCATTCGATTTTGGATTTTGGATTTTGGGAAAAGTTGGGGCCGACTTGGATATCGACTCTAGTTCTTCTCGGTTGGAGATCCATTCCTCTACCCTACTCCTCTTCTCCGTTTTGTCAACCCCTTCGCCTGAATGCTGACCATTTTTAATTTTTAATTGAACTTGCCGTCGATATATAGTAAGATAGAGTACATTCAAATTTACTCCTGCCCAGGCGATGAGACTTGCTAATCTATTTTATCGCATTCCCGGACGTGCGTTCTTGCTCCTTTCTGTCGTTATTTTCGGCAGTTCCGCCGCCGTCACCCGCCAACTGGTAGAACTGGGAGAAAACCATCTCATTGACGGCCGAAATCCGATTTCCTTTTGTAATGTCTTATTTGTCGGCAATCTCTGTGCCTTAATTGTTTTTGTTTTTCTTTATTTTCGCCAGTGGAATCGCGAAAATTTAAGTCAACTCTCAGCCAAAGATTGGTTGAGCATGAGTGGAATTGCTCTATTAGGAGCCGCTTTAGCCCCCGCACTGACCTTTTTAGCCCTCTCTCTAACAACCGTCAGTAGCGTTATTTTAATCGGTCGCATCGGCCCGCCTTTGACATTAGCACTATCAGTCATTTTCTTAAACGCACGAGTCAACAGTTGGGTTGTTTTCGGGGCGATCGTTTCTTCCATTGGCGTAGCCCTCACTGTTATTTTACCATCGGGATCGGGGGGCGAATTTATGTTTGCATTGGGTAAAGGAGAAATTGTGGCCGCAGCCGGGGCGATCGCGGGAGCAATTGCGAGTGTTTTGAGTAAGGCGACTCTCGACAAAAAAGTTGCCCTCGGTATCTTTAGTATCTACCGCACTGCGATCGGAACAGTTATATTTTTTACCATTGTCAATATTCTATTCACTCCCGAGCATTTCATGGATGTCTTCTCGCCGTTTTTATGGCAGTGGATGTTCGTGTATAGTGGTATTATCGTCGTCGGCGGTCAATTGCTTTCGGCCGTGGGTTTGCGGCGATCGACGGCGGCTGAGGTCACTCTCGCAAGTGCTTTCGGCCCGATCGTCGGCATTTTGGCGGCCTACTTAATTTTAGGTGAAGTCCCCAATCAAGCCCAATGGATCGGCGGTTCGGTGGTGGTTGTCGGTATCGTTCTCAACCAAATCGGTATTCGCAAACAGCGTCTTGAAGCTGAAGCGGCGATCGCTGAAACTGCGGCTAAACCGAGCGAACCCGAAGTCGGCTATAAGGGCGTTTGACGTTGTACGCTCAGAAGGGGCCAACAACCTTGACCCCTCTAGGGAAAATAACCTTTGTCCCTACGTTTAAGCGATTTCCACCTGTTGGGTGTCCACGTCGCCGCAACCGTAAACGCCTTTGGCGATGCTAACGAGTTTGTCGAGATCGCCTTGGGAGGGGGCTTTACCTTTGAGAACCACTGTGGTTCCAGTTTGGGCCACCCAAATGGTTTCGATGTCGTCGGTGTTGGGATCTTTGTCGAAGGCGAGGACGACACGCTTGGCGAGGCCGCTTTGGTCGTACTTACCGTCAATTCCAAGTCGTTCCGGGGGAATGTTGTCTTCTGAAGGGGCAGAACTGGGAACGGCCGAGGGCGTGGGCTTGCTACTTTGCTTGCTTTCGTAGATAGGAACGCCTTTGGGGGCCTTTTTAGCTTTTTCTTCTTCCTCTTTGCCGAAGATGCGGTTCAACCAACCCATAGATACAAATCTCCTGTCTGACGATCGGGTCTACTTCAGCGTAACGCAATTTGGGACGTTGGGATCCGCGATCGCCTTTGTGAGAGAATAGACGGCGGCACAGTTAGGATACGCGGATGAACGCAGCAAACGCAACTGACGACAAGACGATCGTCAAAAACTACTTTAACGGTACGGGGTTCGATCGCTGGCGGCGGATCTACGGCGATGGCGAGGTGAACAAAGTCCAAAAGGACATTCGCCAAGGCCACCAACAGACCATCGATACGGTATTCAGTTGGCTAGAAGCCGATGGCAACTTAAACCAACTTTCGATTTGCGATGCGGGCTGCGGTGTGGGCAGTTTGAGCATTCCTTTAGCACAAGCGGGGGCGCGGGTTTACGGTAGCGATATCTCCGAAAAAATGGTGACAGAAGCCTACCGCCGGGCTCGAGAAGCCATGCGCGATACCAGCAATTTAACCCTGATGGCGCAGGATTTGGAACTGCTAAGCGGTCGCTTTCATACGGTGATTTGTTTGGACGTTCTCATTCACTATCCCGAGTCGCAAATGACCGAGACGATCGCCCATTTAGCCTCCCTGGCCGAATCGCGGTTGATTCTCAGTTTCGCACCGAAAACCCCAGCGCTAACGGTGCTGAAGGCGATCGGTAGTTTGTTTCCAGGGCCGAGTAAAGCCACTCGCGCTTACCCGCACAAGGAAGCCGGAATTACGCGCATTTTACAAGACAATGGGTTTGCCATTCAACGGCGATCGATGACCAGTACCCGTTTTTACTATTCCTTAATTTTGGAGGCGGTGCGACGGTAACATTGTCAACCTGTAGGGGTCAACGGCGTTGACCCTTTCTCTTATAGTCAACCTGTAGGGTGGGCATTGCCCACCCTACCACTGTTACTTAGTTAAAAAATGGGCATGAAAACACCGAGCGTCATGGAGGGATTTTTGAGGTACGATTTGCCCCTCTTAGTCTCTTATCCCAGAAGCGGCACAAACTGGATCCGCTATATTATCGAATACATATCGGGACAACCCACACCAGGACAACCCCGCCTCCATACCGGGGGCAATTTTATCATCGATCGCGCTCACAAAGCCTACCCAATTTTACACCAACACCCCAAAGCGATACTGGTGATTCGAGACTATCGCGAGTGTTTGCTCAGAAGTCTTCCCGATTTGTGGGAGCAAATTCCAGTTCCGGCTAAGTTTTTACAAGTGGAGTGGGGAAAAACGCCACCTGTTTGGTACGCTCTCAATATCGAGGCATTCGATCGCTTTCGTGGCGATAAACTCTTACTTTACTACGAGGATCTAATCCAAGATTCAGCTTCTCAAGTTTGGGAAATTTCAGAATTCCTCGGACTCGACACAGCAAAAACAGAAGACTTTGTTGCCGATCTAGAGACTCGATGCCAAGAATCAATTCGAGCCTATACCTCTGGAGGACATACTGCTTTTACAGCGAAAAACCCAAAGAATTTCAGCTATCACGCCAACAAGCATTTAACTCCGGCTCTGTCTGCCGAATTTGATGCTTTCTTTTCCTCCCAATATCCCCATCTATTTGAAAAGTACCTGAAGCGATATACCACCTGCCGATCGCAATTATAGCCGATCGCGATTCGGACTCGATCGATCCGGCTTCCCACCGGGGACGCTCTCGGCTATAATGGGGGTATCTGTCGTTCCGAGGGCGATCGCTAGTCGCTGCGCTCCAATTCAAAATTCAAAATTCAGAATTCAAAATTTTCGCACTAAGACCTCTTCCTCAAGTCAGAGGCTTGTACACCTAACATTTCCGGTCATCGAATGCTGATTGAGTTTACCGTTGGTAACTATTTATCGTTTAAGGATAAGGCCACATTTAGCATGGTGGCGGCAGATATCGTGTCGAAAAATGCTGACTTAGACGAGCATAATATTTTTCAAGTCGATGATGAGTTGACGTTGCTCAAAAGTGCGGCAGTTTATGGCGCAAATGCAAGCGGTAAAAGCAATTTAGTTAAAGCGATCCGTTTTTTGAAAGACTTTATTATTAATTCTTCTCGAGAAACCCAAATTACTGATGATATCAATGTTGACAATTTTCGCCTAAGCGAAGAAACGGACGATCGTCCCTCTTTCTTTGAGATTGTATTTTTGCTTGACAGCATCCAGTATCGTTATGGTTTTGAGGTCGATCGCGAAAAAGTTGTCAGCGAATGGCTGTTTTACGTTCCTGAAAAAACTGAAGTCAACTTGTTTTTCCGCAAAGGGGAACAATTTGACTGTGCTGATGAATTCCAGGAAGGTAATGGTATTGCCGAGAAAACCAGAAAAAATGCTTTGTTGCTTTCTGTGTCAGCACAATTCAATGGTATAATCTCATCAAAAATATTGCTTTGGATGGAGAGTGGACTGGTTATAGTATCTGGATTGGAAGATAAAATGCTGTATACTATTGCAAATGCTTACTTTAAGGATAGTAAAGAACGAGGCAGGCTTGTCGATCTAATCAAAAAATTTGACATTGGAATTGACGATATTCAAATACTAGAAGAGAATTTAGTTTCAACACCTTCAGAACTTTCAGGTCATAAAAATTCTGATGAAAAAGAATTATTGGGAGGACAAGTAAAAATCAAAGTAATTGACCTTAATCTGGTTCGTAGCTTTATGTTTGCTCGAATAGGCGAACAACCAGTTATTCCAGTTGCATTTCGCAAAAAATATGACTCAGAAAAAAAACTCACGTCTTTAGAAGTTTTTAACTTAGAGAGAGAAGAGTCGGAGGGAACGAAAAAGCTATTTGCTTTAATTGCACCGCTTTTAGCTATTCTAGAAGAAAGTGGTGTCCTGGTTATTGACGAATTTGATGCCAGGTTGCATCCACTGATTACCCGATCGCTTGTCCAACTCTTTAACTCTAACGAAACAAACCCCAACAACGCACAACTGATTTTTATGACTCACGACACGAACTTACTGAGTCACAAATTGCTGCGTCGCGACCAAATTTGGTTTACGGAAAAAGATCGCTTTGGTGCCACCGATCTCTATTCCCTTGTCGAGTTTAACCTCGAAAACGATACCAACTATGAAAGCGACTACATTCGCGGAAAGTATGGCGCAATTCCATTTATCGGCGACTTAAAAAGTCTGTTTGGCGATCGCAAAAACACTAACTCCGAACCTCAAGATGACTAAAAAACGCTCTCGCAAAACAGATCGCGGTTACTCTCAACGTAAAGTCGGAACGCGAGAACTCCGACAGAGTTTTTTGATTGTCTGCGAGGGAACCAAAACCGAACCGAACTATTTTAGAAGTTTCCGCCTCAACCGTCGAGTTGTAGAAGTTAAAATTAAAGGGTTGGGAAAAAGTACGACTCGCTTGGTCGAGGAAGCGCTAAAATATAGAGAGGAAGATGACTACGACCAGGTTTGGTGCGTGTTCGATCGCGATGACTTTGAACCGCAACCGTTCAACGAAGCGATCCGACTCGCCGAGAAGGAAAAAATGAAGGTTGCTTACTCTAACGAAGCATTTGAGATCTGGTATTTACTCCACTTCCATTTTTACAATTCTCCCATGTCTCGGAAAGCCTACCAGAAAAAGTTAAGCGACTGTTTGGGATTTGAATATACGAAAAACAGCGATCGCATTTACGAAGTGCTAGAAAGTAGACAAGCAGACGCGATAAAAAATGCCGATCGCCTGCTGGACAGCTACGTGCCTGTGGATCCAGCTTACAACAATCCCTCCACTACCGTATATCTCCTGGTGCGGGAACTGAATCGCTTCGTTCGCTAATTTTTTTGGTGCGCCATAGTACAATAGCGACACCTCCCTGCGTCCAGGTGGCCCCACCTCAAAAGATTATCAAAAATTTTTTGCAATAGTGTTGACAGATATTCTCAGTAGGGGCTATATTGAGGATGCGTTCTAAATAAACAGCGTTCTTCTCTCACGAAGGGTGAACGGGCGGGATCTGGAGCAGTCAGCCGATCCCGTTTTTTCTTGGCCGCGATCGCTCTTGACAAAACTTATAAAGTATGGGTGGAAGAGTTCAGAATTAAGAGGGGGTAATCCGTCACGCTGAATTTTGCGATACTTGACTCGGGCCCCCCTGACAGCCGACAATACAAACATCTCACAGCAAACGATACTGGTTGGTGTAGCCTGCACGTAGCGCATAGGGTGGGGTCTTAATTTTGCGAAAAGTTGGGGGTGTAGATTTTCTTCCCCCCAAACTTTTCAAGACGAATTCTGAATTTTGAATTTTGAATTGGAGCGAAGCGACTGACATGATTTCAGAGCCGCCAACTGAAACTTACGACGCGATCGTCATTGGTTCCGGTATTGGGGGACTGGTGACGGCGACGCAACTGGCGAGTAAGGGTGCGAAGGTGCTGGTTCTGGAACGCTATCTAATCCCCGGTGGAAGTGCGGGATATTTCGATCGCGCCGGGTATCGGTTCGACGTGGGTGCGTCGATGATTTTTGGGTTTGGGGAAGAAGGAACCACAAACCTCCTGACTCGCGCTTTAGAAGCGGTGGATGTTGACATCGAAACCATCCCCGATCCGGTGCAAATTCATTACCATCTTCCCCAGAACTTGGACGTGCGAGTGCATCGCGACTACGAAAAGTTTTTGCAAGAATTAGGCGATCGCTTTCCCCACGAACGGGAAGGAATCCGCAAATTTTACGACGAATGCTGGAAAATATTTAACTGTCTCAACGCGATCGAACTGCTATCGCTAGAAGAACCACGCTACCTCACCCGCGTCTTTTTTCAAAACCCCTTGGCGTGTTTGGGGTTAGTCAAATATCTGCCTAAAAATATTGGCGAATACGCTCGCCGCTACATTAAAGACCCGCAACTGCTACAATTTATTGATATCGAGTGCTACTGTTGGTCGGTGGTACGTGCCGATCGCACCCCTGCAATCAACGCCGGAATGGTATTTAGCGATCGCCACTACGGTGGAATTAACTACCCCAAAGGTGGCGTAGGCGAAATTTCTCGCAAACTCACCGAAGGGTTAAACAAAGCAGGAGGACGCATTCGCTATAAATCTCGCGTCACCCAAATTATTCTAGAGCGCGATAGGTGCGCTGTCGCGGATCGCGCTGTTGGGGTACAATTAGCAACAGGAGAACAATTTTTTGCCAAGCGCGTTGTTTCCAATGCCACGCGATGGGATACCTTCGAGAAACTGATCGACGATCGCGATCTGACTCACGCAGAAGAAAAATGGCAGCAGCGCTATCAAAAATCGGCAAGTTTCCTCAGCTTGCACTTAGGTGTTGCCGCAAACGCTATCCCACCCGAAAGCGACTGCCACCATATCCTAGTCGAAAAGTGGTCGAAAATGGAAGATCCAGAAGGAACGATTTTCGTCTCCATTCCTACCCTTCTCGATCCCGATTTGGCCCCTGAAGGTTATCACATCGTCCATGCCTTTACGCCCCATTATATGGAAGCGTGGGAAGGGTTATCGCCCCAAGACTACGAAACCCAAAAAGAAGCAACCGCCGGCCGCATTATCGATCGCCTCGAGACCATTTTCCCCGGACTCGAAGCCAATTTAGATCTGATGGAAGTGGGAACCCCGCGATCGCACCGTCGCTTTTTAGGACGCATCGATGGTACTTACGGCCCCATCCCGCGCCGCAAACTGTTAGGATTGTTGGGAATGCCCTTTAACCGCACCTCCGTTTCCGGTTTGTACTGCGTTGGCGACAGCACCTTCCCCGGACAAGGACTCAACGCCGTGGCCTTTTCTGGGTTTGCCTGCGCCCACCGCATTGCCGTAGATTTAGGCTTGGGCTAAACACAACGAACGACCGGGAAGCCAAAGTAGCTTCCCAGCCATTGGGGGCGATCGAGGGCAAATTCCCCTAATATTCGATTTACAGGAACTTTTCGAGCGTGTTGGCCAAAGTCGTGCGGGGAACGGCTCCGACGACCATATCCACCTGCTGGCCCCCTTTAAAGATCATCAGCGTCGGAATGCTGCGGATCCCGTAGTCGCTGGCGGTCTGGGGGTTTTCGTCAGTATTGACTTTGACCACCTTGACTTTGCCGTCGTACTCTTGGGCGATCTCTTCGACCACTGGAGCGACCATGCGGCACGGGCCACACCAAGGGGCCCAAAAATCGACCAGTACCGGGACATCGCTTTCGAGAACCGTTTGCTTAAAGTCCGAATCTGTAACTTGTGCGGCTGCTGACATTGGATAAAAACCCTTGCCTAAACGCTAGTTAGGTTATCTCTCCCATCTTACCACAAGACCGTACCCCCTCCGTGCCATAAAAAACCGCCCGAACGGGCAGTCCGGGCGGAGTGTGGTGTGAGGAGTGAACGGAAACGTAGGTCTCCGCTAATTTCTATTGTAGTCAACCTCGAGCCCTCCCGTGTGAGAATCCGGGAAATTTCTTTCGCAATTCTTCCGGGAGGAGGAGTTGGGGGGTTGGGGGGTTGGGGGATTAGGGGGTTGGGGGAGTTGGGGG
>CAKZKB010000316.1 GCA_937121005.1 uncultured cyanobacterium
TTTCGTGCCCTTCTCTCCAGGGGAAGCGCCGCCGCCGGGAACCCAACGCCAGCTTCCCGCCCAGCCTCCCGCCATTCCCGATATTGCCTTAAACGACATCGAAGCGGAAGAGGCGCTTCCTCCGAGTCAAGCTCGGGGAATGCGCCCCCAACGCGCCCCCGCCGCCGAAGCCGAACCTTTCGAGTTGTCAGGCGAACCGCGCCAGCCGACGCTGTTCGACGAACACGCACCGCAGGTGGCGCAGGTGCGGAGTTACTTCGATCGCAATTGGAGCCCGCTCGAAGGAGTGACGCGATCGCTCGAATATACGATCGTCGTCCAGTCCGATGGTACGGTGGGCGAAGTGATTCCCATGGGCAGTGCGGCTCGCAATTTCCGCGATCGGGTGGTGTTACCTGCCCCCGGTGACGCGATCGCAACTCCGGGTGCGACTCCGGTGCGCGTCCGCGTCGTCCTCGATGCCAATGGCGAGGTGCAAACCTTTTTACAATCGCGAGAAGGGAATTAGGTGTTAGGGATTAGGGATTAGGTGTTAGGTTGGGTGATGTTCCACCCCATTAAAATGAGGGCTTCTCTACCTCTCGGTTAACATCAGTTCGACAACCCTCACCCTCCCGGCCTCCCTCTCCTAGAGGGCGATGGAGGAGCAACGGAAAACCGATTCTTTGAAGCCCCTCTCCGGAGGTGAGAGGGGTTTGGGGTGAGGGCGATTTCATTGCTGTCGCGCCTCACGTCTCGGTTAAGGGGTTCCTGTTTCGACCTGATTGCGATCGCGCAGATAACGATTACAATCGTCGCATGATTTCGGGTAACACTTGCGGCGGTAATTGGGAAAAGGCGCGGTTTTGATTGTTGATGTCGCCCTCATTATAAAATGCCCTGACTGTTTGTACCAAACAACCGATCGCGGCCTCGGCTCGTTCCGGTTTGGCTTGCCAACCTTCCCAGGCTTTGGTATGATGGTGCAAAGCAATTTCGAGATGGTTGTGTCGCGATTCGCGACCTAACGATAACCGTTCGTCAGTGGCAATTTGGTAATGGGCCAACGCCAAACTGTTGTGGGTTGCCCAGATGTCGAAGGTGAGAGGAGTGTCTGCAATATTGGCCGCGATCGCGATCGCCATTTCGTAAGCCGCGATCGCCTGTTCTAAGGCATAATGATACTCTTTTTCCTCCTCTTTCACGTAACTGGCTAAATGCCAGTACGCCGTGCCTAAATTGTTTTGCGTGGCAGCCGATCCGGCCGGTAACACCTCTGGCGTGCGGTAAATCAAGGCTTCTCGATAGGCCGCGATCGCCTGGTGCAATAATTTTTCGTCAGAGCGATATTGAGTTAAATTCCAGTACGCCGTGCCGATATTGTTTTTCAGCATCGCATAGTTGAGCGGTTCGCGATCGCAATGGTAATATCCCGAGGCTTCCGTATAAGCCGCGATCGCTTTTTCCAAATTCGCCACCGGATCGCGATGCTGCGCCAAACTCCAGTACGCCGTGCCTAAGTTGTTTTGCGTCGCCGCATATTGTTGCGGTTCCCCTTCGGCGCTGCGGTAGCGCAATGCTTCTTCAAAAGCTGCGATCGACCGTTGGAAATTGTCCGCTTGGTTCGTACACCGAGCCAGTTCTCCATAAATTGCCCCGATGTTATTGTGCAACATTCCCCAGGCTTCCGGTTGGGATTCGGGATCTAAATGGGTTAGGGCTCCTTGATAGGCGATCGCGGCTCGTTCCAAGTCCGGTAACTTGGCTTCTAGGCTGGCTTGACGGCGCGATCGCGTCCAGTATAGCGTCCCCAATTCATTGAGTACCGCCGTTTCTCGATGGAAATCTAAGGGGGCGCTGCGTTGCGTCCATTCTCGCGCTTTTTCGTAGGCCGAAATCGCCGTATTGATGGCAGCAACAATGCCATTTTGAGAGCGATCTCGATAAAAATCTCCCAGTTGTTGAAACACCTGCGCCAACAAGGTTGGCGGCGACTCCAGTTGGTATAATTTTTCCAACCGTCGTAACAAGGCGATCGCGTTCGCTTCCCCCGAAGCCCGGATCTCGTCGGCGAAAGCGCGATCGATCGGTGAGGTGTAGGGGCGAAGGGCCTTCGCCCGTTCTTGTGTGTCCTCTGTTTTCTCCGTTTCCGAAGGGCAAACGCCGTTTGCCCCTACCGGACGCAACATCAACTCGCCATTTTCGATGTGCCACTGTTGTTCCAACGACGGACTGGCGGGAGTGGGTTCGCCCTGAAATTCAAAGACTCCAGTACAACAGCGCCAAAATTCGGGCACCGACTCGGCGATCGCGTACAGCCAAGGGCGCGGTAGCCACAATAACAGGGTTGCATCTAACCCTAACAGGCGATCGGGCATCTCCCGCAAACTGTTAAGGAACGCCCACTGACAGCCCGCCGAAGCCCGCGTCAACCGTTCGATCCCCAAAATTTGGAAACCGATATTGCTCGTGTCCTCAGTTCGATTTCGAGCCATCCAGCCTTCGATTTGTAGCGAAAAATCCGGCTGCTGCGGTTCCACATTCAAACTCACCAAACTGGGGACCTGGTTGTCTTCAGAATTGTCGAGTTGCCATTGCAAGCGCAATGCGAGACGATTTCGCAAGGCGAGATCGTCGCAGATCGCAAAAAACACCTGATGGCGCAGTCCCAACCGCAAAGCCAGTTGGAGGCGCTGGTAGACTTGCCGATTCCAGCCCAAAATATCGCTATCGGTACGGTCGGATAGTGCTATTGTATCCGGGGAATGCCGCTCGAGGGTACGTGCCAAAGACATGGATCGATCGTCGCCGAAAGGTGTTATTCTTTAGTTCGGCCGATCGGCCCCCGGATCGGGAAATACACGGGAAGCAAAGGGCCAGGGGGCAGGCGGCCGGGGAAATGGAAGCAGCAAAAACCAGGATCGCGCCTAGTAGGACAGTTCCAGTTGACAGAAAACACGCGATCGAGATATCTTAAAATAAGCACGCAAACGCATATTGCTGAGGGAGCTATAGAAGATGGCTTCATCTGTTCTCAGTCGGGAAGTGCAAGATGAAATTGCCCGAATTGCTAAAAATGGGCAAGTTGACGTTCCGTGCTTGGAACGATTAGCTTATCTTGTTCTTGAAACATCTAAAAAAGGCGATCGAGAAAAGGCGCTCGGTATTGGCGAGCTCAAGCAAGGCGTTTATCGTCGTTTTAATGTCGAAAATACAGATGAATTGAAAAACTCCGGTCGATTTAAGATGGCCACGGACGGAATGGGAAAGTTCGACTTCCGATTAAAATCGACTTGGGAAATGTTATATCGTAGGTTTGTTGGTGTCCTCCCTAATGAAAGACATCAGCAAGGTTATGGGTGTATTAACGGAGTCAACGTTTTTGATTATTTCAAACCTTGGCAGGTATTTGGATTGGATCCTAAAGCATCTACTAAAGAAGACATAAAAGCTGCCTATCGCAGACTCTCCAAAATTTATCATCCTGACAATCCGAACACAGGCGATCGGGAAATTTTCGAGCGGATTGGTCTGATGTATAGAAGTATTGTCATCGTCTTTTAACTATGACATTCGATCGAGAAGTTTTTTATATTAATGAAGACTCTCTTGTCCGAGCGTTCGGTCAAGAGCGAAGGGATTTTGATGAAGTTGTTGAAATTCTAGCATCATCCCCAGACGAAGCTCTTCAGATTAAAGAATACGTCCACTTCATCATTCAAGGGTATGTTGCTAAAAAACAAGCGATAAGAATTTTTTCTCAGGAGGGAGCGATCGCGATCGCGAGTTATTTAGATATTAATGGTAAAATCGATAAAACGGCAATCGACGCAGTTTTATCCTTAATAGAACAATATCGTATCGAGCGGCTTGATACCCAAATTCGCCGCTCGGTTTATGAAAATAGTTCATCTCTTATTCAGCGCAACGACCGTCACTGGCTTGCTCGTGAAGAGGTCATCAAGATATTTAGAACTAGCCGAAACAAACTAAGTTCAGTATTTAAACACATTCAAGAATCAGGTATGCCGATGATAGAAGGGGTAGATTTTGATAACCTTTATCTTTCCTTTTCTTGGTCAGACAGATTGGTTATGGATTATCTTGAAGAGGATTCACAGATAACACGATCGAGCTATTTCTACTTTTCTCTTTCTGGATTAGAAAGGTTGAGTGTAGAGTTATCTAAAGAATTGCGAACCCAAGAAAGACGTGAATATTGCCAAAGAGTCGGAGAAGTTGCGCCTCCCATCCTAAAGTTTCTTGCGCTGACTCCCTCTCCATCAGACCAAGAAATTAAGAGAACCGTTCAATATGTTAAAAACAAAGATAGACGTTGCCAAATTACAGGTGTGTGTCGCGATAAGTACGAAAATCGGCGAGTCAAACTTGTCGGTCATCATTTGTACGATCGCAAAACTTATGCGTTTCTAGCAAGCGATCCAGATAATATTATCGCGATCGACGAGTTGGTTAGCGATGACTTTCATCAATGGAACGGCGGAAACCATGTAAGCTGTACGATCGATGATTTTATTGATTATGTAGAATGGAAGTATCCTCAAAAACATGAGGCTATTTTGATGTTGTTGAATCGCAGACGAGTCCTTTTGCTGAAATTGAGCCAGTTCCAGCGAGCCTTACCGGAAGGTCAATAACCGAAAATTACCCTATGTTTTTCGGCAAATCGACCGGGGATCTGTAATGCTTCTAGTTAAGATGTCCGAGGAACCTCGTAGGTAAAAAAGTCACTGGCCATTTTCGTATTGGGGAAAATTGCCCGTGCTTCTTGCAGCAAGTCGTCCAAACCGATCGCGTTTCCAGGGGCGTAGCGGGGGCTAAAATGGGTAATTAACAACTGTTTGACCCCCGCCGTCAGTGCCACTTGTGCGGCCATGGTGGAGGTGGAGTGGAGGCGATCGTAGGCCATTTGCGCGTCTTGGTGGGCAAACGTGGCTTCGTGGATCAGGACATCGGCCCCTTGCGCTAGTTTTACCGCCCCGTCGCAGTAGACCGTATCAGTACAGTACACCACTTTGCGCCCGATCTGTTTCGGGCCGCACAGCGTCCGGCCGTCAATGCGCCGGCCGTCGGGAAGTGCCACCCATTCCCCTTGTTTGAGGCGACCGTACACCGGCCCCGGCGGAATGCCCAGGGCCTTGGCTTTGGCGACATCGAAGTGGCCGGGTCGATCTTTTTCTTCCACGCGGTAGCCTAAAGCGGGGACGCGATGCTGTAGGGGTTCGCAACTGACGCTGAAGGCATCGTCTTCGTAGATGATACCGGGATGGTGGGGACGGACGCGAACCGGGTAGGAAAAGCGGGTTTGGGAGTAGCGAGAACAGGCTTTCAGGTAGTCTTGGAGGTCGGGGGGGCCGTAAATGTCGATCGCCTCCGGGTTCCCCGCCAGGCCGATCGTCGCTAGCAACCCCATCAAGCCGAAAATGTGGTCGCCGTGCATATGGGTGATGAAAATGCGGCGAATTTGGCTAATTTTGATGGGACTGCGTAAGAGTTGGTGCTGCGTCCCTTCGCCGCAGTCGAACAGCCATACTTCCGATCGCTGGGGAAGTCGCAACGCCAAACTCGATACGTTGCGCGATCGCGTCGGTACGCCGGAACTGGTTCCTAAAAATGTAATCTCCACGCCTGGAATTGACCTATCGCCCTAGAGTACGTCCTCTATCTCATTGTGACAGATCGGGCGATTTTTGTCTGGTGGTGGTTTTTCGGTGGGGCGATCGGTTACGCGATCGACCTCGAGCCGCCTTCAAACCGTACCAATATTGATAGTTTCTACGGTGTAATAGTAGAAGTCCTCGCGATCGAGAATGTACTGGCTCGATTTCGGATCGAAATAGGATATCCACATCTGAAGTTCTTCTTTGGAGAGAAAAGGAGCCGCCTTTTCGGTCAACCATCGCGTATGTTCGACTAAGTAATATCGCGTTTCCTCGCTGAATGGAGGGACGATCGGCGTTGGATAAAGACGGGTCGATACATTTTGCAAGCCAGACTGTTGCAACACTCCTCGAACTTTAGGAGCCATAAAATTGTCAGTATAGTCAAGTTGCGATTCGTTATCGATTGCCTTTGCGGTAGCGGCAATGACCCTCAGTCGCAATTCGGGGGGTAGAGGATGATACAAAATTGTTCCATCATCCCAATCCTTAAAAACCAGACGGCCGCCTTTCTTGACAACCCGCTTTTGTTCGGCGATCGCTTCTAACAGATGTCCTGGGGGAATATATGACAAAACATTTCCACAAAAAACCAAATCAAAACTTCGATTTTCATAGGGAAGGCGAGACAAATTTCCTTGTACGTAGGCCACGATTTCGCGATAGTCGGGATAATGTTGAAGCTGGTTTTTAGCAAAGTCGATCGATTCTTCAGATAGATCGAGTCCGACAACTTTACCGCTAGGTTTGACTTTATTCGCGAACAACAGCGACCAGAATCCAGGCCCCGAAGCCGAATCTAAAACGCGATCGCCGTCTTTAATCTTCAAATCCTCAACCATTTGACAGCGATATTGTTCTTTAGCTTTATGGTGGCATATTAGCCATTTTAAGGCTGATAGCTCAGTACCGAAATCATTTTTGTTCGCCAACTTAAAATCTCCTCAATTGAATATCGATCGTCTTCGATCTTTGGTCGTCTTGGCTGCATTCTATGATACTTGCTTGTTTATTCTGAGGGGAAACCATAGTCTTCTAGTTGACCTTCGCGGCGAACGTCGCAAGTCGCACAGTGAAACGAGCCACCAAAGGTATAAACATGGCGAAAGGGGATCGAGATCGTTTCAAATCCCAAATCTTCAAGTTGCTTTCGCAAGGGTTCTTCTTGTGCTTCAACAACCACTCGTTGGGGATCGAGAACTAAAATATTCATACTCAACCACCGGGAAGCAAACAACATTTTCCAGCTATTGGGAAGGGTGGGTTGTGCGGCTTCTACTAAATCCCAACCTGCTTTTTTAAACCCCTCGGCTTGATGGCAGGGTCGAATGGGACAAGTGAGTGCCAAGCCAGGACGTAACGGTACCAAAGACGCATCGATATGAAGGGGTTTGGAATCCTCAAAACTGACCGTTCGGACTCGAAAGCGATCGCCTAAATGTCGCTGGAGCCAGAGAATACCCAGTTGATTGGTCGTTAAGGATCGCTGAACGAAAATATCTCGACCGAAGCGTACCACATCTGCTGCATCAAAGCAAGGTTCGTATTCGGTGACAGCAAATTTCGAGCGACTCAGTGCTAATTTTTCCCGTTCTTCAGGCGATTTTGCTAGATAATCAAAATCGTAAAGTTCGTCTGCCATTAAAGGTTTGGGAGCCGTCGTCCATTTCGCACCTCGGCGCAAGTAATCCTTCATTAAGGAACGATAAGCTCGGTGCTCGAAAAAGCGACATCGCCAAGCCATAGGTGCTTCAATAATTTCATTACCGATCGCGAGTAAAATATCGCGAGGCATGGCAGCATAAAGACCGGATGCGGAAAAATCGGGTGTGCTGTAAGGCTGAGAAAAATCAACGCAATCGGGTCGGCGGACAGTAATGCCTTCAGCAGTTAAAATGCGACAAAATTCTTCTAGTTCTTTTGCTGCTGGCTCTACCAATTCTCGCGGAAAAGGAGATCCTGCATACATTTGCAAAAAATCGCGACACTGAAGGGTCAGATCGACTTCAAAGCTGGGTTCCCACTGCGGTACTGCGGCTCCTTCTATGCAACCGACGATCGCTTCTTTTAAGGGATCCCATTCATTATAGCTGTTCGCAACATCTGCGTCAGTCGTCGATGGGGAACTCATTGTTTTCTCCTCAAGAGGGTTTTAATTTTGATATTATGTCAAACGCACTCTGGGACTCACTATGGAGCCTCCAGTCGATCGTTTGACCCGCGCGCAAAAGTGATATTCTGCGTTCGTTGTCGAGACATCTCGCTGGGTTAGAACCTCAATCGTATCTCCTCGATCGACGGGGATAGGAGTCGCAAACAGTTTTAAGTAAATAACAGACCAGTTTGTTTTCTGGTAAAGCGTGTTGATGACACGATCGCGATCGACAAATAACTCGATATAGGCAACTACGCCATTGAATTGTGCGGGACGATCGATGGCGAATTCGATTGCTTTTTCTTCTTTTAAAACAGCTTCTTCTGCAAACAATATATTTTCGATCGCTTGCGGCCGAGCAATTAACAGGCGAGGAGGGAAGTTAGAAACATGATAGCAATTAACTGTGGCAGTGGAACAGTTTTTACCCACTCGTTCTTCTCCCATTCCTAAAATTTTATTAGCAATTTTGTCAAATATGGATATCTGGAAGGGAGCGCAAGGTGCGATTTTTGAAATACACCGATTGGGAATGAATTCAGCATTAGGTTGTAAGAATCGGCGTTTGGCATCTTCAACAATCGCAATCATTCCTTCATCACCTCCGACGCAGCCAACGAGTTCGTGAACGAGGAGATCGCACTTTTCTGGAAGGCTAATATCGAAAGACCATCCCTCGTACAACGTGATATATTCTTCCAAGTTAAGACGTTCGATAGACTGTTTGGAGGATGCGTAACTGCGAGCATCACTTTCGATCGCGTAAACTTTTTTAGCACCAGACTCAACGCACATTCGAGTTAGAAACAGAGAATCGCCAGTACCAATTTCGACAATTGTTTTATTTTTAGCTTTGCAAGCGATCGCTTGACGATAGGCATGGTTTCTAACGCCATCGTGCTTCATGATTTCATACCCCAAGGCATGATACCAATCAATATAGCGCTCCGGCTGAGTTGGTACGCCTTCATATCCTTTATAAAGAAGTTTAAAATTCAAACTTTGTATGAATTTATACATCCATACGGTTAATTTCTTCATTACGAAGTCTTTCATATGTTCAAAGTAACGCAATATCGGTAAAGGCTTTGGCTGCACCTACAGTGCTTTTGCCAAACAAATTATAGCACAGTTTTAAAAAAACGCTTTATATTTTTCAAGTCGTGTTTCAAGATCGGTGGAAGCGATCGGGGAAACGGTAGCGGTAATGCTTGCCAGAACTGATGCAATTTCCGATCCGAAACTTGACAAACATGGCGATCGCTATTTTGGCAAAGATCTAGAATGAGGACTAACCTTTTTATTCGCCTCCAACGGTTCGATCGCCTCTTCTAAAGGCGCGATCGTCTGGGAAACCTGCACTTGTCGCTCCAGTTCTTCCGTATAGGAAACCAAATCGCTCAACCCTTCCATGAGGCGGCGAATGTTGTCGCGAAATTCGGGATTTCCCGTCAGTTCTTCTAAGTCGGCGCTGATTTTTTGGGCATTTTGAAACGTGGCGCGGGCCGATGCTAGGGTTTCTTGCAATAATAAAACCGTCGCCGGATCCGCGATCGACTGCGAGAGATCCCCCAAACTTTCCGAAGCCAAAACCGCATTTTCCGAAGCCGCGCGAGCGTTGTCGGCAACTTCCTCTAAATCTAATAAAATCTGGGAGACATCAATTTGTCCGACACCGCGATCGACCCGTTCTAGGGTGCGGTTGAGACTATCGAGGGCAAGTTCCGAGCGATCGAAGACTCCTTCGGTGCGATCGATTAATCCCTGACCGCGATCGAAGAAAGGACGCAAATCGGCCACCGAGCGATCGATCCTAGCACTGGTACGACTGAGATTGCCTAAAACTTCTCCCAAGGCGGCTCGATTCGTCAGTACCAAATCGTTAACCGTTTGCGTTAGAATCGCAATTTCTTCGGCCGATGCCCCAATGCGATCGGCCGCTTCCGTAATCGCAATGGACGAAGTAATGGCAGAAGTGGAGAGGAATTGCAGTTCTTCTTGTAACAAACCCGCCAGGTCGTTACTCAAGCGAGAAAAATCTTCCGTCAGTTCGGCAATGCCTTCAGTCGCTTCGGCGGTGTTGTCTGCAACAGCAACAATTTTCTCGAAAAACTCCGGATCGCTTACCGTTTGCGCCAATTCCAAAGAAGCGCGAGTAAAGGCTTCAAAACTCACCCCAATATCGCCTTCGACCAGCAATTCGTCACAAATAATCAACCCGGAATTGCACTCATCCGAAAGCGGCGGCGCAACGGCTTCGGGATCGTCAAATTCGATCAGGGGGGTGATATCCACGGCCGTTTCGCTGACGAACCCGGTCTGGTTGGCTTCGATCAGCGAGTCGCGGGGAATTTTGAGATCGCGATCGTTCACCTCCACCGTCACCACTACGCCATTGGGGCCGGGTTTAATGGCATTGATGCGTCCTACCGTCACGCCGCGATAGCGCACCGGGGCCCCAGTTTGCATCCCGGTGACACTCTCGAACTGGATGTAAAATTCGTAGCTGCGCCGTCCGAGATCCCAACCGCGCAACCAGGCGATCGCGGCCCCCACCAACACCAGTCCGCCAATGACG
>CAKZKB010000317.1 GCA_937121005.1 uncultured cyanobacterium
GTTAGAAGCGTACTTGCTGCCTCAAAAGCCCGAAACCGCCTTTTTAGCGAAATTTTACTGCAAAACCCCGTCCCAAACCTAGGCGATCGCGCCGACTTGACATGGGGTTTACTTAATTTTTACGCAGCGAGGCCCTACCACCTCAAAATCTATGGTTCAATTGAGATAGAAGCCAAGATCTGGCTGTGGATCGGCGACCCCTCCTCTGGGGAGGCCGGACACCGCAGGCAGCCATTTTAGCTTGGCGACGGCTGGACGCAACTGCGTCCTCTTGCTGTCGCGCCATTGGGGATGCAACGGAATCGAATATTAACTGCGACGGACTCGTTAGAGTGCCACTATACTGGTGTGTAGACCCCTGGTGGCCGGGTGGGTTGGGTGCGAACTCTCAGCTTTCGCTTCGTTTTGTATCGAAGCAGAAGGCGATCGGGGAACTCTAAATTGATAGTAACGCAGTACGCAGCAACCGCGAGCGGAATCAGGAGCGAACGCATATGCCAGTCCCCATTATTCTCGTCGAACCAAATCTCGCCCAGGCCCCTCAACCTGCCGCCCCCGCGGCCGAGTCACCGCCGGGGAACCTGTGGATGGGCGTTTCTGGAGTATTACTGGTCGCGACTTTGGGTGTCGGGATCTTTGCCAAAGTTAAACTCGATAGCATGGGCAAAAAGCTCCGCATGGAGGAGTTTAAGTATCGCGAAGCCTATAAAAAGTATAAAAAGGCGATCGCGACGATTACCAAAATGGAGCGCAACCCCGACTTAATTCACTCGCGCGAATTTAACCTGGATTACCTGCGGATGCGGATGGAAGAGGAAACCTTCCACTTCGCGATCGTCAACCAAATCCGCATGAAGGTGAAGCAACAAATCAGCATCGCCTTGCGCCCCAGTCAGGAAAATCGGGGAGCGGGCAGGCTGGTTGATGAAATGTTCGATATCGAGTACGATACCGGAAAACAGCAAGGCGGCAAAATGGAAAAGCGGGTGCTGTTCCGCATTCAAATTAAACTCACCAAATTACCCACGCAACCGACTTCGCAGACGATCGGACAAATTATCGACTGCATGGAAACCTATCTTAGCCCCGCCGGAGACGACGATACCTGGCAACCCGCCATTCAAGGGCGCGTCGCCTACATTCACTGGGATCAAAAAGCCAAACCGACTCCCTTGCTGGTGCTCGAACAAACCAACGAAGGGGTGAACGTGACCTTCCGCACTAACCGTCGCCCGCAAACCAACGAGCCGATCGTGGACGAGCCGCCCACGCGCACCGGAACGCGGACGGGAACGGGAACGGGAATGCGTACCAGTTCGCGCACGACTTCTAAGTCTTCCAAGAGTGCTAAAGCCTCTAAATCGAAGTCGCGATCGCGGACTCGCTAAAAATCAATGTAAATAAAGTTGGAACCGCCGCTAAAAAACAACAGCGTCAGGTGCAACAACAGGGCCCAAAATAGGGCCGTTCCCAGGTCGATAAACAGCGATCGCATTTTTTCCATGGGGCCGCGAGCAACAGTGACTAGGATACCCCTCAACCCCGATCCGCCCTCGATCGCTTGCCATCGGGCCTCACAATCGATACACTTTTTAAAATCATCGTTAATATTGACCGCGATCGCCCCCATCCCTCGCCACGAGCCTGGGGGCCGCGGGCCAACGACTACAACCGCGTAGAAAAACATCGCATTTAGGAGGAGCGCAGTCCATGGGACTCCCCTGGTATCGAGTCCATACAGTGGTCATCAACGACCCCGGTCGCCTGATCGCCGTGCACTTAATGCACACGGCGCTGGTGGCGGGTTGGGCCGGATCGATGGCACTGTACGAACTCTCCATTTTCGATCCGAGCGATCCCGTCCTCAACCCCATGTGGCGACAAGGAATGTTCGTCCTGCCCTTTATGGCCCGCCTGGGCGTAACGGGTTCCTGGGGCGGCTGGGACGTGACGGGTGCGACCGGAACCGACCCCGGCTTCTGGTCTTTTGAAGGTGTGGCGATCGCCCACATTATTCTCTCCGGCTTGCTATTCCTCGCCGCTTGCTGGCACTGGGTCTACTGGGATCTCGAACTGTTCCGCGACCCGCGCACGGGCGAACCCGCCCTCGATCTGCCGAAAATGTTCGGCATTCACCTGTTCTTATCCGGTTTGCTGTGCTTCGGTTTTGGAGCCTTCCACCTGTCGGGACTGTTCGGCCCCGGAATGTGGGTTTCCGATCCTTACGGCCTCACGGGCCACGTTCAACCTGTGGCTCCGGCTTGGGGGCCAGAAGGTTTTAACCCCTTCAACCCCGGCGGGATCGTGGCACACCATATCGCTGCGGGGATCGTCGGCATTATCGCCGGACTCTTCCACCTCAGCGTCCGACCCCCCGAACGGCTGTACCGCGCCCTGCGTATGGGGAATATCGAAACCGTCCTCAGCAGCAGTATCGCCGCCGTGTTCTTTGCTGGGTTCGTCGCGGCTGGAACCATGTGGTACGGCAGTGCCGCCACTCCGGTGGAACTGTTCGGCCCCACTCGCTTCCAGTGGGATAGCGGCTACTACCAACAAGAGATCGATCGTCGCGTCGATAGCGCGATCGCCCAAGGTGCTAGCCAACAAGAAGCCTGGGAAACTATTCCCGAAAAGCTGGCCTTCTACGACTATATCGGCAACAACCCCGCTAAAGGCGGTCTGTTCCGTACCGGGCAGATGAACAAAGGCGACGGCATCCCTCAAACTTGGCTGGGACATCCGGTGTTTACCGATGGCGAAGGTCGAGAACTGAGCGTCCGCCGCATGAATACGTTCTTTGAAACCTTCCCGGTGGTACTGACGGACTCCGATGGGGTCGTTCGTGCCGACATTCCCTTCCGTCGTGCCGAGTCGAAATACAGCTTCGAGCAAAAAGGCGTAACGGCCACGGTGTACGGTGGGGCATTAAACGGCCAAACCTTCAGCGATCCGGCTGACGTGAAGAAATTGGCGCGTAAAGCCCAGTTAGGCGAACCGTTTGCCTTCGATCGCGAAACCCTCAATTCCGACGGGGTATTCCGCAGCAGCCCGCGCGGTTGGTTCGCGTTCGGTCACGTTTGCTTCTCGTTGTTGTTCTTCTTCGGTCATATTTGGCACGGATCGCGGACGCTGTACCGCGATGTGTTTGCCGGGATCGACCCGGAACTCGACGAAGAACAAGTCGAATGGGGTTCGTTCCAGAAAGTGGGCGACAAGTCTACCCGCAAAGTCGAAGCCTAATTTCGAGTTGAGTTATAATCTTTAAGGTCTGGCATCGGTCAGACCTTTTTTGTTCCTTTTGTCAGGTCGTCGATCGTGAAACAGTTTCTTCGGGTTGGATTCGTAGCGGTGATGGCGACGATCGCGGCCGTCCCTGCCCAAGCTGAAAACTTTGAAACCTTTGCCGAGTGGTGCGCCAACAAAGACCGCTTGCACCCTGAAGTTCGGCATACGATCGAAGTATTGCTATACCATCCCTCAGAAGATTGCGATCTCGCTGAAGCCCGGTTGATGAGCCGAAACTCACTCTGGCTAGAAAATCGGCAAATTACCAACCTAGAACCGCTAGCCTCCCTCACCCATCTAAACGAGCTCAAACTTAATTACAATCAAATTTCAAACTTGGAGCCGCTATCGCGCTTAACCAACCTAAACCACCTGGAACTCAATAGCAATCACATCAAAAATTTAGAGCCTTTATCTTCTCTGACCAATCTCAGAGAACTGCAACTTACTAGGAATCCAATTCTTACCACGCAGCCGTTAGCCTCTATCTCCAGCCTAAGAAGGCTTTACTTGGGAAGAATGCCGAGTGTACCTGACTTAGAACCGCTCGCTGCGTTAACAAACCTGAACCAACTTCATCTTGAGTTCAACCAACTTACTACAGTCGAGCCGCTTGCCCGTTTGACCAACTTAACGCGGCTCGATCTCGGTTTCAATAAAATTGAAAATATAGAGCCATTGTCTGGGTTGAATAATTTAAGAGAACTAGGGTTAGATTATAATGAAATTGGAGATGTAAAACCGCTAGGCAATCTCACTAATCTTACACAACTTACTCTGGGTGGGAATACAATCTCTGAATTATCTCCTTTAGAATCTATGAATAAGTTAACAACACTTCGACTTAACGACAATAAAATCTCTGACTTGGAACCACTCGCTCATCTCATTAATTTGGAGAATCTTTCTCTAGAAAATAATCAGATTTCTGATGTTGAGCCTTTAGCCGCCCTGACGAATTTAATGGGCCTGGGATTAGATAACAACCAGATTGCGAATGTAGAACCACTTGCCTCTTTGACGAATCTGTTCGGGCTCAGGCTAGACGACAATGAAATTGTAGAAGTAGAGCCTTTAGCCTCTTTGACCGATTTGACTTATCTTTTTCTCCGCAACAATCAAATTAGGGATGCCGATTCCCTCTCAAACCTATCCAATCTGAGATGGCTTTACCTGACGGGTAATCCACTCGACGATCGCACTTGCCCGCTACAACCAGAAACCATTTGCAAACCTTGAGACGATCGCGCTACGATAAAAAACGAAGTTTTAAGATTTGCAAACAATGGGGTTTGAGGATTGCGTTTTGGTGCTATATTTTAGATGGTGGGAATAGTTACCGCATTTAAAAGGGTTGTCAGTTGCAGGAAATCGACTTAAAAATCCAATTAAAAATCGGACTTGCCCCGGTCAAAATCCAAAGCGGTGTTGGTTTTGACATTCTGCATCGAACTCACGTAAATGTAGCGATCGCAATCGTACAGTATAAAGCGCTCTGGAAGCGGAAATTGTAAATTTTTATTACAAATCTCCTCACAATCTGTAAAAAGTGGGAGTTGGTGCAGAAAGAAAGAGTGAAGGGCGATCGACACTGACGCGATCGCTTCCTCGCTGTTTCGAGTTCAAAATACCATGAACGCTAACTCCTTTTGGATCTTCCCTTTCTTATCCGCGATCGTTGTTTCCTTTCATTTACCCACTTCCCATTTTGCTTCTAGAGAGAACAATGTTAACCTACTGGTGACAACCCCAGAGATAGAAGAACCCGGACAAACCGTACCACCTTCTGTATCCAGTGTTCAAGAACGACACTCTTAGAAATTTTTGTAGGTTGGGTAGAGAAATACCCAACGCGATAAGTTACGGTTGTTGGGTTTTCATACTTCAACCCAACCTACGCCTCTGTACCACCTTCGGTGTCGGGGATTGAGGGGACAATCAGTGACCAGTGACCAGTTTTAAGATGGGGGTTTAGGGGATTGACGAATCTCATACCTAAAACCTAATCCCTCATACCTCGCACCTCGTAACTCATACCTTCTAGAACCCTAAATCTGCTTTCGCCGCCTCTGCTGCTTCTAAGACTCGCTCTTTGGGCATTTCTTCCCAAGCTACATCGCCAATTTCTTGGTAGAAACCCTCGTCGTAAGGGCGAGTTCGGACGACAACGGGCATGGGAACGGCATGGCCTAAAATCAGCGCTTGCTGTTTGGAGTCTAATTTTGCCAGTACCGATCGCAAGCTATGTCCGCCAGAAACCCCCGTAAAAATGGCTTCGATATCTTTATCGTCGTTGAGTAAAGCGGTGATTCGGGTTCCTACTTGCGACATGACTTCGTTATCGATACCGGAAGGACGCTGATCCACCACTAACAAGGTTACGAAGTATTTCCGCATCTCACGAGCGATGATTCCAAAAATAGTTTGCCGTACTGTAGCCGCATCTAAAAATCGGTGGGCTTCCTCAATAGTAATCACCAGTTGGCGCGGTTTGTCAAGGGGATTTTTGCTCTGTAAAAATCGCTCTGATTTCTGCACGTAGTGAGCGTGAATGCGGCGACTAATCACATTCGTTGCCAGCATATAAGAGAGCATATTCGATTGAGAACCAAATTCGATCACCACGTGCTGACCTGCTTCGAGGAGATCTAGAATTTGGCTGATATAGTTTTTGGGAGAGCTATTTCGCATATACTTGAGCTCGTCGAGGCGCAAAAGTTTTCGCTGCAACGCCATAATCGAAGACTTGTTCCCTTTACGTTCTTCACAGAACATGGTAATCTCTTCGTTACCCATAGCCAGGAGTTGGGTAATCCACGATCGCCCGAACTCGTTGCGTAAAATAATCGCATTCTCCAAACTGGCTTCCGAGAGATTCAATTCCCCGCGTACCAGCATGATATCTTCGACTTCAATTTGGTCGTAACTGAGATAGAGTTCTTGTGCGTCGCGAATTCCTCGGCGGCGAGTGGATTCGGGATCGAGGGTGTAGATTTGGACTTGGGATGGAAATAACTGTCGCAACCCTTTGACGGTACTGAAGACTTTGCCCTCGCAAGGCGCTTCCCAACCGTACTCCGAGTGCATATCGAAAATCAAATTCACCGCCGCTTGCTTGCGGATAATTCCCGATAGCAGCAGTCGCGTCAGAAACGATTTTCCCGTCCCCGACTTGCCAAATACGCCGTTACTGCGTTCGACGAAGCGATCGAGATCGATACAGACGGGAACGTCCATATCTAGCGGTTTCCCGATGGAAAAGTTGCAACGGTGGGGATCGTCTTCCCAACCGAACACCGACCGGAAATCGCGATCGCTGGCATCGTAGACTTGAGAGAAGTGACTGGGGATGGTTTTCACCGGAAGCAGGGTCAGGGGTTCGCTGCTGGCGGGTTGTAGAGAAGCCAGACTCGATGAAATACCGTTGTTTTCGCCCCGAAAGTATCCGTTCTCCTCTTCGGGTGTCAGCATCAACATCGGGTTGAGCTTTACCGTACCGAAGGTGCTGCTTCCCGCTAGAACTGACTGCAAAAATTCGTCTTCCGGGTGGGGGGGGTTGGCGAAAATGCGGTTGCTAGACGTGCCGAGACTGACATCGGTCAGCATACAAAAAAAGCGCGATCGCCGTCCTTGTACGACCAAAAATTTGCCTACGCGCATCTCTTCGACGGAGATATCGGGGTGCAGTCGCACTTCCAAGCCTTCGCCGAGGGAACCTTGAATCACGGATCCGAGGGGTCGTTCGATGGTCATTTCCCACCCGTTTTGTATGAGTCCTCTGGCCGATTTTAGATCGACTTGGCAGTTTTTGGCACAATGGGAAGCGATTTGCTCCGATCGTGCTATACTCGGCGGTATCGATGAGTGCGCCATCTTTCCCTAGAACTGACGATCGCGATCGGCGTGTTGCTACCGCCAGTGTTACTCATCTGGTTGAAGACTCGCCAACCCATTTCGGTTGTTCCCGAGTCGGCGATACCGGAAAATGGGAATGGCTACGTTTTCATTCATCGCCTACTAAGAGAACATTTTGCTGAACTGGAAATCGATGAGTAACTTTTCAGCATTTCGCCGCCAACAAAGCGATCCTCGTCTCGATCTGGCATGGAGACTGTTTTGGCGATCTCTGGCAAGAAATTTGAGCAAAACCGCCGCGCATCCTACGATTCTACCGATAGGTGAATCGATAGTT
>CAKZKB010000318.1 GCA_937121005.1 uncultured cyanobacterium
GCTCAAGCCCGAGCGGGCGCAGTCGGTCAACTTCGACACGGCCAGCCACGCCTTCGGAACGGCTGAGGGTGCGGGTAGTGCCATCTTGACCTTCTTGGGCGGTTTCCACCCCCAAACCCAATCTCTGTGGCTGACGGATATCGCCCACCACCACTTGGCGATCGCGGTGATCTTCATCGTGGCCGGGCATATGTACCGTACCAACTTCGGTATCGGTCACAGCATGAAGGAAATCCTCAACGCTCACCGTCCCCCCGAAGGTACCCCTTTCGGCGGAATGTTGGGTGAAGGTCACAAAGGCATTTACGACACCTACAACAACTCCTTGCACTTCCAGCTGGGATGGCACTTGGCCGCATTGGGTGTGGTTACCTCCTTGGTAGCCCAGCATATGTACTCTATGCCGTCCTATGCCTTCATCGCCCAAGATTTCACGACCCAGGCTGCCCTCTATACCCATCACCAGTACATCGCTGGCTTCTTGATGGTAGGGGCGTTCGCTCACGGCGCGATCTTCTTCGTGCGCGACTACGATCCCGACACCAACGTTAACAACGTGCTGTCGCGGGTACTCGATCACAAAGAAGCGATTATTTCCCACCTCAGCTGGGTGTCGCTGTTCTTGGGTTTCCATACTTTAGGCCTGTACGTCCACAACGACGTCGTGCAAGCCTTCGGAACCCCCGAGAAGCAAATTCTCATCGAACCGGTGTTCGCCCAGTTCATTCAGGCGGCACATGGTAAGGCCCTCTACGGCTTCGATATCTTGCTGTCGAACCCCGATAGCATTGCGACGACTGCCTGGCCCAATCACGGCAACGTCTGGCTGTCGGGCTGGCTCGAAGGCATCAACAGTGGCGACAACTCCTTGTTCTTGCCCATCGGCCCCGGTGACTTCTTGGTTCACCACGCGATCGCCCTGGGACTGCACACCACGACCTTGATTTTGGTCAAAGGTGCCCTAGACGCTCGCGGTTCCAAGCTAATGCCGGACAAAAAAGACTTCGGTTATGCCTTCCCTTGCGACGGCCCCGGCCGTGGCGGCACTTGCGACATTTCCGGTTGGGATGCGGCTTACCTGGGCGTATTCTGGATGTTGAATACGTTAGGCTGGCTGACGTTCTACTGGCACTGGAAGCACCTGAGCCTCTGGCAAGGTAACTTGGCGCAGTTCAACGAAAGCTCCACCTATCTGATGGGATGGTTCCGCGATTACCTGTGGCTGAACTCGGCTCAGTTAATCAACGGCTACAACCCCTTCGGTACCAATAACCTGTCCGTCTGGGCGTGGATGTTCTTGTTCGGTCACTTGGTGTGGGCGACGGGCTTCATGTTCCTGATTAGCTGGCGCGGTTATTGGCAAGAGCTCATCGAAACTCTGGTTTGGGCGCACGAACGCACGCCGTTGGCGAACTTGGTGCGCTGGAAAGACAAACCCGTTGCCATGTCGATCGTCCAAGGTCGTTTGGTGGGTCTGGTTCACTTCTCGGTGGGCTACATCCTCACTTACGCACCGTTCTTGATTGCATCGACAGCGAGTAAGTTCCAGTAGCGGAAATACTCGTTTAGCAATCGTTGTATCCCTCGCCTGCGGGCGGGGGATTTTTTTACTTTACCAAAACTTTAACTATCAATTTTTTTAATAAAATTTTGATGAAGCATTTATGAAGATGTCAGGGCAAGTACGAAGTTTGTCTATCCTAAGCGACAAGTTCAGAATTTCTGGGGGTGCGCTCTGTGAATGTCGATGTGGAATTACAAGATTTAGCACTACAGGCTAAATACTATCAGCCTGATACGATCGCTCGTCGAATTGCTTTGAGCGAATTGTGTTGCGAACTGCAAAGGGACGATCGACTCAAAGTCGTTTGCGGTTGCTTTAACCTGCTTCCCGAAGCGATCGACCGTTGCGATCGCCAAGCCCGCTCCGAAGCGTTATTAGCAATTTGTCATCGCATTGACGAGTATAATATCGATCGCGGTTCGATCGTCGCTTGGGCTAAAGGCATTTTACTCGAAGAATGGCAACGGGCATTACAACAACAGTGTTGGTAAAACTGTATCCAATTTATCCAATTTTATATCCCCTACTTTCCTCTGTGTTCCCCAACTGTTTGTGGTCGGGGAACACTCAGGAAAAAATCGCTGCGTTAACCTTCGATGACGGCCCCCACCCTCGTTACACGCCGGACTTGTTAAACGTCCTCGATCGCCACCAAGTGACCGCCAGTTTCTTTTGGTTGGGACAGTGCGTCCGGCGGTCTCCCGAGGTAGCCAAACAAGTCCGCGATCGCGGCCATTATATCGGCTTGCACGGCGACGACCACCGCAACTTTACCCACCTCAATCGTGACGAACTGCGACGCAGTTTGGAACGCACCCAAGCGGCCATTAGCGATGCTTGCGGTATTGACGGCGGGAAAATTCGCGACGTGCGCCCGCCCAACGGCCTCTTTACCCCGCGCACCTTACAATTGTTGCAGCAGTGGCACTATCGCCCGGTGATGTGGAGCGTGGTTCCCGAAGATTGGACGCGACCGGGGGTAGAGGTTGTCGTCGATCGCGTTTTACGAGAAGTGCGATCGGGTTCCTTAATTGTCCTCCACGATGGCAACTTTGGCGGCCCCGATGTAGCCGAGACCGTCGATCGTCTAGTGCCCCAGTTGCGCGATCGCGGCTATCGTTTGGTGACGATCGAGCAGTTGTAGCCCACATTCCGCACCCGAGTCGGTGGCTTGAAGGAGAAACGCGATCGAGTGTTTTGGGAACTCGATCTCTCATTGGGCAAATTGTAGGGGCGATTCGCGAATCGCCCCTACAGAAAATATGGATTCTAGGCACGAGATAACCAATAGGTTTGCAAAGGACTCCGAGTTGCATTACGGATAAAATCCTTATTGGGATTTGCCCCCGATGTCCCCTGGAAAGGCGCAGTACGAGTTTCAAAATGGAGGTGATTGTCTCCGGCAGCAGCACTAATTACTCCCAATTCTTGTCCCTTGCTAATACTACTACCTTCAGATAGGTTATTTAGGTTCAGATGGCCGTAAACCCATTGATGCTGGCCGGTACTGCTCGTTATGCCAATAAAGTTGTGCGTTTTCCAAGCAACTGTTCCATCTGCTACAGCCCTGACTCGGGTTCCTGCTGGCGCTCCAATATCGATACCCGCATGCCATCCATTTAAATCAGGATCGGCATGGTAACCAGGATCCATATATCCTGCCGTCATGTGATAGCGTCGCCCAAATAGGTCGTTGCTCAAATCTGTATAGATTTGTTCGATTTCACTTCGAGTCAAGGCTTCATCGTACTCATAATCAGGCCAATTATCATCAAATCCTGTGTTGTCACTGGTTTCGCGATCCCAAGTATTATCACTGAGTCCTGACAATTCGGGATAATACTGCTTTCCAGATGAGCCAGATGAACTTGACCACGATACATCAAAGTAAGCATTTCGTACTGAGTCGTAGTGGAATGCTAAAATCCAATGTTCTCCACTTTGGTTGGGAGTAAAAGTGTAGTTCTTATGGTCTCCGTAAGCAGTTTGCCATTTATCCCAAGATGTGATAAGTTGCCAATCGCTATTGCTCCCCCCAACAGGAAGTGCAGCGAGCAAGAATCCATCATCAGATCGCACCTTAAAATTATAATCTTTCCCGGATTGAAATTCATCTTGAGTCCACATTTCATTCATAAAATAATCAGGATTGATGTCAAGTCCGCTCAATCCTTGAATGCCAGATCCAGCTTCAGTCATGTAAGTGCCATTACCAGTTGTCGGCGCACTCATACCCCAATCTTCCAAGAAACCCATCTTTCCATCGCTACGACGGTTAGAAATTGTTTTTCCGGATATGGCAAGTTTTGTGTTGCCATCACTCCAATCGTAAATATTGATGTACCAACGATCGCTGAGTTCTCCAGTTTCTAAGTTAGTTAACTGACCATCTATGCTGACAGTGACAGTATCATCGAGACTTCGGAGAAAATTGAGGGTTTCCGGATCGGGAATTTGACCTCGAACCCGCATCGCGAATTCGGCCCCTTCATCACCAACGCGATCGATCGCATTCAGTTGAGCGTCGATATGGTGTCCCCACTCTTCTAAAATTACACTAGCGACAATTTGGGGATCGGGGGCGCTCAGCAAATCTTCGTTGAGGTAAACAGTTCCCGTTATAGTGTCGTAACCGCCTTCAATATTTCCAAGTTCTACAGCCGAGCGAACTTCTACGAGAGGAAGGTTTTCACCACTTGCTAAACCCGTAATTAGGCTTTTTGCAAGATCGAGATCGACGCTGCCAAAGTTTTCTTGAATTTGGGCCGCAAATTCTGGAGTATCTGCAAAACTGGCCAGTTGTGCGGTGGCTAGCTGTAAGGCTTCATTCAAGGGAGTTGTGGAACGGCGGCGATTTTCCACACCAGGAAGTCCACCACCTGGCCCACCAGGTAAGTTGGGGCCATCTCCGCCATCTGTCGCTGTTACAATCAGATCGCCACTCGCGATCGCGCCGTTGACTTGTGCTAAAATTTCGCCAGTTGCGGTAACGCGGATTGCTCCGCCATCGATGGTAACGTCGCTTTCAGCCAAGCCGTCCGGTAACTGAACGCGATCGACTCCCGATACAAAATCGGTGATAGTATCCGTGTCTTCTCCTTGGGTTAATACGAATACATCAGCACCATCGCGTCCGGTCAGTATGTCCGTTCCCGCACCGCCGCTTAGGGTGTCGTCTCCCAAGTCACCGTTAATGTTATCATTGCCAGCACCGCCTCGGATTTGGTCGTTGTCCATTCCGCCGAACAGGGTATCGTCGCCCCCATTGCCCAGGATGGTATCATTGCCTTTATTGCCGAAAATGATGGTGCTATCGTCGCTACCGCTAATGTTGTCGTTCCCGCCAAACAGCGCGATCGCCTCAACGCCACCCGAGTTTTGCAGCGTACTGATTTGATCTTGAGGGAGGGTGGTAAAATCGATGAGATCGTCACCCATACCACCCAATCGAAATCGCTACCCGTCATAATGTCAGAGAAGGTCATAGTCATTTCCCCGTAACATAGCCTACGATCCATAGTCCCTCGGGTGGAGGATCGGTGTCAGTCGGAAAGGTCTGGAACTGAAAGTCGGAAAAGTACGGTATAATCGTCGAAATTGAGCTAGGGACAGCGTTTTCATGGAATTTGAAGAAATTTTGAAGCTGGCGGACGATCTCGTTTTCCAGAAAACGGGTAAGCATCTCGACTATTTACAGCAAGCGGTTTTAGAAGGAACGTTACACAAGAGAAAGTATGCTGATATTGCCGAAGATTGTCATGTGAGCGAAGGGCATCTTAAGGATATTGGCGCTGACTTATGGGGCATCCTTTCAGAATTATTAGAATGTAATGTCAGCAAAAAAACATTTCCAGCCGTCATTGAAAACTCTACTATTTCGTCTTCGTTTAATAGAGATTGTGTAGGGATTAGAAATTTCAAAATCATCAACACCCCCTTTAGAGAAGATCGAGAGACAACTGAAGGAACAGGAGAGAAGCAGAAGTTTTATTTAGAATTCGCGCCTAAAGTTGGTGAGTGCTATGCAAGAGAAGCCGCGATCGCGCAACTCGAAACAGCATTCTTCGATCGCGACTGTAAAATCGTCGGCATATTCGGCTTACCGGGAATTGGGAAAACCACCCTTTCCTTAACTTTTGCGCGGGAGTTTTCCGATCGCTTTGACTGCATTATTTATCGCAGCCTAAAATTTGCGCCCCGCTTAGGCGATTTTGTCAAAGAACTACTCAATCTCTTCGCCGTTTCCAAGCATCAAGGTTTAGCTGCTTCTCTAACCGCTTCTATCGAACGATTGCAGCAAAATCGCTGCTTGTTGATTTTGGATGATTATCAAGAACTGTTCGATCGCAGTCAGCTTTCAGGTGTATATCTAGAGACTCATCAAGATTATCAAGATTTTCTCAACCTACTTTTGAGTGCATCTTGCCAAAGCCATGTTATCTTAAATAGCTCCCAACAATTCATCAATGCGTCCATGTTAGAAAAGCAAGGATTAGAAACCATGAAACTCGACGGCTTGCCAAGTCATTGTATCGATCTATTGGATCCGTATCAACTTAGGGATCGTCTGCTTTGGGAGAATTTAATAGAAACCTATCAAGGTCATCCGCGATGGCTGGAACATCAAGCACAGTTTGTCCGAGAACTGTTTGGAGGCAACTTGAGTCAATTCGTAGCAGAAAAACCTCTTATTCTCAGCGATGCGTGTTTAGCAGAACTGAAACAACTCCTCGATCGCCTCACGCCAGTCGAGCGACAAGTTGCTGTCTTACTTGACGAGGATGTAAAATATACGTTAACAGATATACTCGATCGATCTCCTTTCCCAGTTCTACAAACTTGCCATGCCGTTCGCTCCCTCAACCGCCGTTTCATCCTCAACAAAGTGGGAGATGGCAACGAAACCTACTTTGTAATGAACGCAACTGTGCGCCAGTTTATTCGGGTTGCCAAATTGTCACAATAAAAAAACTTGGTGAGGACGAAGATCCTTCGCCCCCAACTTTGCTTTCCTTTTTCCTCCGAGAGCGATCGCACCGGGTGACTGGTCGCTGAAATACCCCCTACGCCTCAAAGTAAGCCACCACCACCGTAATATTATCGCGACCGCCCATTTCTTTAGCGGCGCTGACCAATTTGTTTGTCACCTGTTCGAGATCGCTCGACTGCATATAGGATGCAATTAAGGGGTCGGGAAGTTCTTCGGTCAAGCCGTCGCTACACAGCAAAAAGCGATCGCCCGCCTTAGCCTCCACCGGTCGCACTTCCACCTCGCCGAGATCCTCGCGGCCCAAACATTGAGCCAAAACGTGGCGCAACGGATGCGATCGCGCGTCCCCCGGATCGATATGTCCCGCCGCCACCGCTTGGGCCACCCAGGTATCGTCGTGGGTCATTTGTTCCACTTCCGAATCTCGCCAGCGATAGATCCGCGAGTCCCCCAAGTTGGCACACCACACCTCACCATCGCGCACCATCACCGCCACCGCCGTCGTCCCCATATCTTCCCGTTCGGGATGGGTTTTTTGATCGGCTAAAATGGCTTGGTTGGCGGCCAAGAAGGCTTCCTCGAGTAGCGCTTCGGAACTTTGAGGCGCACTCCATTTCTCCTCGAGGTATTGGCAGATGGTGTCTTTAGCGATACGGCTGGCTTCCTGTCCGGCAGCGTGCCCTCCCATGCCGTCGGCGACAATGAAAAAGCGGTTGTCGCTGTCGATGTGATACGAATCTTGATTGTAAGGACGAACCATCCCCGGATCGGTGAGGCCAGCAGCAGTGCATTTCATAGGTTGTCAGGGCGATTAGAAGTTGCGATCGTAGCGGTCGAGGCGCATCAGCAAGCGAATTAGGGTGAAAGCCGTGCCAATAGCGAGGGCTCCCACGATCGATGCCAGCGCCAAATATTCGTAGACTAATAAAATCGTAGCCGATAGAACCAGCGCTCCGGTTAGCAAAGCATAATTGTTGCTTAACTGCAAGCTACTCATGCGCCGCAAGACGCGATCGGTTTCAATCGATCGCGTTCGCACCCTGATATCCCCGCGACGCAGATCGTCGAGGGTTTCTTCTAGGCGGCGGGGCAAGCTAAAGGCGCTGTTACCCGCCTGGGCCGCTTGGCGGCTCAGTTCTCCTAGTATAGTGTTGCCGTTGCGCTCGGTTTCGTTCATAATCTGCATTGCGAAAGGTTTGGCCACTTCCATGAAGTTAAAATCGGGGTCGAGTCCTTTGCCCACGCCCTCTAGAGTCGAAAAAGCCCGCATCACGAAGGTAAAGGTCGCCGGAAAGCGAAACGGTTGCCCGTAAGCAATTTCGTAGAGATCGTCGCCGATCGCGGCCACGGACTGTTCCTCGAAAGGTTTGTCCATCAGGTTATCGAGGATATACTGGATCGATCGCCGCACTGGCCCCATGTCGGGCATTTCTTCTAGGGCACCGAGGCGAATTAAAGATCGTACCACCCGTTCGCCATCCCGTCCGGCGACCCCGTACAGGGTTTCTAGGAGTCCGGTACGAATTTCGGGGCGAATTTCCCCCATCATACCGAAATCGTAGAAAATCAGCGCTCCTTCGGCACTCGCGGCTAAATTTCCGGGGTGGGGATCGGCGTGGAAAAAGCCATGTTCGAGGAGTTGTTGTAAATACGATCGCGCCCCCATGGCCGCCAGTTCGGAGCGATCGAGTCCGGCGGCTTCTAAGGCTTCGTAATGACTAATTTTAATCCCCGGCACGTATTCTAACGTCAGCACGCGAGGCGAAGCATAGCGCCAAAATACGCGGGGAACTTTAACCCATTGTTTCTCGCGGAAATTGCGACGAAAGGTATCGGCATTTCGCCCTTCGTTGAGATAATCAATTTCTAAATATAAAATTCGGCAGCACTCTTCATAAATTCCCAACCAATCGCGACCGCGACCCCAGTCGGGATGGTTTTGGAAATAGCGAGCCACGCCCCGTAAAATAGCCAGATCGATGTCAAACAAGCGTCTCAACCCCGGACGCTGCACTTTGACGACGGTTTCTTCTCCCGAATGCAAGCGGGCTTTGTGCACTTGGCCCAAACTGGCGGCGGCTAAAGGAATGGGATCGAAATAGGGAAATAGAGTCTCTAACGGTTTGCCAAAATCTTGCTCGATCGTCTCTTTAACTTGGTCGTAACTAAAGGCAGGAACGCGATCTTGTAACTTCGAGAGTTCTTCGACGTATTCGGCGGGAAACAGATCGGCGCGAGTCGAGAACAGTTGCCCCAATTTAATAAACGTCGGCCCCAAATCGAGAAAGGTTTCTCGGATCCACACGGCTTGGTTGCGGCGACGTTGGGCCAGCTTTTCTTCGCTGAACCCACCGCGATACGTCCAGTGTTTTTTATTCGCCCACAACCCCCCCAAAAATCGGGCCACAAACGACCAGATTTCGGTGCGTCGCTGCCATTTGGGATAAAATTTACGGTTCCAGCGCTCCGATCGCGGGGCGCGGCGTTTTTTAATGGCATTTTGAGTCGCGTAAGTGGACGCAACCCGCGCCATCGTCGGCGCGTCTTCGGCAGACTCGGTTTCGGGAACGATGGGATCGGAAACAGCAGACACTCGTTTTGGTGGGGGTAAAGTCAATTTTGGATTTTAGATTTTGGATTTTGGATTGACCTCGGGCGCAAAGCCCTCGGCTTGGAGTACCGAACCGATTTTCCTTCTCCTGCGTCAATGCGGGGGCTTGTATCCATCCATAATCCTCTCTTTCCGGTCAGACTTAGGTAGAAGAACGGCTGCGGTAGCGCTGGAGTTCGGTTCGCAGTTGGGCGATCTCGGCCCGCAGGTTATCGACGATCGCTTGCAGGTCGGCTTTCGACGGCGTAGCGACCGTACCGCGTTCTTGGACAGTATGGTTGGTGGCCAGGTCGGCTCGCATCACCACCCGTTCGGTGAAGTCGCGCCATTTTTCTCGCTGTTCGGCATCGAATTTTCCGGCGTGGGCCAGCGCGTCAGCCAGCACCCGCTCGAGTTCTTCGCCAAGTCCTTCGGCGACGGCGCGGCCCAAAAAGAAGGCGCGGACGAGAGAATTGCTCATAGCAGCTTCAACAGTGCGATCGTTCGTTACAAATTATAACGCTTGTTACAAAGTATAACGAATAATGGGCAAATGGGGGCACGGCCGGGAAGACGGAGAGCCAAACCGTCGATCGCGCCCACCCCCGATCGATGCCACAATGTTAGCAGCGACGTTGTTAAGAATCTTAAACTTTCATGGCTGACCAGTTAATTCGGGCCACCGCAGCCGACGGGGGAATTCGCTGCGTGGGGGCGATCTCAACTCGCCTCACGGAAGAAGCCCGCCAGCGCCACCGCCTCTCTTATGTAGCCACTGCTGCCTTGGGGCGCACGATGACCGCCGGGTTGCTCTTGGCTTCGAGTATGAAACGCCCCGGCTCCCGCGTCAACCTGCGCGTTAAAGGCGACGGGCCCCTGGGGGGAATTTTCGCGGATGCGGGTTTGGACGGTACGGTACGCGGCTACGTGGGCAACCCGAGCGTTGAGTTACCGCCCAATGCCAAAGGTAAACTGGACGTAGGCCGGGCGGTGGGGCGCAACGGCTATCTCTACGTCGTCCGCGATGTAGGCTACGGCTACCCCTACTCGAGTACGGTGGAGTTGGTATCGGGAGAAATTGGCGATGATGTCACCCACTATCTCGCCACCTCGGAACAAACTGCTTCGGCGTTGATGTTGGGGGTGTTTGTCAGCAAGCAAGGGGTGACGGCGGCGGGTGGACTGTTGTTGCAGGTGCTTCCGAAAGCAGCGAACGACGAGGAGTTGGTGGAAACGCTGTCGTCGCGAGTGGCGGCGCTGTCCGGGTTTACGCCGTTGCTGCGATCGGGGAAGACGCTACCGGACATTTTCGATCGCCTGCTGGGGGACATGGGGCTGCACGTTTTACCGGAGGTGCAGATGTTACGCTTTCACTGTCGCTGTACCCGCGAGCGATTTTTGGGGGCGCTGAAGTTGCTCGGGGTGGCGGAGTTGCAAGACGCGATCGAGCAAGATGACGGCGCGGAGGGCACTTGCGAGTTTTGCGGGGAAGTCTATCATGCCAGCAGCGCGGATCTGACGGAACTGATCGGCGATTTGCAAGCTGGCCCCAGTTAAGACGGCCCAAAAAAAACTCCGGATCGGGGAGATCCAGAGTGCAATCGGGTGTTTTGAAGTCTAAAGAACGATTTCTCGCCCACGTTCATAACTATATCTGCTCTGTTTTGACCCGCGCCTCTTTCTTTGGATAGATTTCTAAAGACATCGAGCGTACTTTCGGATCCGGGGCGATCGATCGCGATCGTCTTGGGTACAATGCGGGAGCGAGGTGGAGATGACGACATGAATCCTCCCCACTCAACCTGTCGGTGTGAGCGAGGTATCCACTCCCCGATACTGTGAGGAAAAATCCCACAATGTTGAAAGTGTCACCGGGATTCGCGGCGTGCGAGCGGAACGTTTGTCCTCCCGCACCTCGGAGCCATTTCTGCTACCGAGTT
>CAKZKB010000319.1 GCA_937121005.1 uncultured cyanobacterium
TGGCAACATTCCCGACAATATTTTCTCCGATCGCTTGGTTTTAATTGGCGCGATCGCTCCCAGTCTCAACGATATGTTTCCCACGCCGTACAGCAGTCATTTAACCACCAGTCCGAAGCGGTTGGCGGGGGTTTTCGTTCATGCCAATATTGCCAGTCAAATTGTCAGTGGAGCCATTGAAGGTCGTCCGTTTATCCATACGGTTCCCGATCCGATCGAGTGGCTTTGGATTCTATTTTGGGCCTTGGTTTCTGCTGCGAGTCGCTGGATCTTGCTGCAAACGACTCTATTAAAAACACCGATCGCCCCGCGTTGGACGGCATTTGGAATATGCGCGATCGTCGTTGGCGGTATTTTAGTGGGCTGTTCTTACGCACTATTTCTAAACAGTTGGTGGCTGCCGATCGTCTCTCCATTAGTGGCGATCGTCTTTTCTGCTGCTATTTCTACAAGTTACTATTTTCGCGAGTTTCAACGGGAAAATCTGCGCCGTCTGAATGAATTTTTAGAAGCCATGCCTGCGGGAGTAGCCGTGTTCGATCGCAATGGAAATCCCTACTATGCAAACTTGCGAGTTCGTCAGTTATTATGGGGAAGAGCGGATTTTTTAGATGCGCCACTTGACGACATTTTTAGTACGATTCGCTTCTATATCAGTGGAACTCGGAAATTATGTTCTCCCGATCGCCAACCGGGAAAAAAAGCACTGCAAGGCCGGATCGCGAAAACGGAAAATTTAGAATTGCATCGAGGCGATCGCATCATTCCTCTAGAAATTTGGGAAACGCCAATTATCGATCGCCATGGCAAAATTGCTTACGCTTTGGTCACGTTTCAAGACACCAGCGATCGCGTCGCCGCCGAAGCCGAACGGGAAGCCTTTACCAACCGCTTGCACGAACTCAATCGCGAGCTCGATCGGGCCTTAGAATTAGAGCAGGAAATGACCGATGCGGCGTGCCGTTTCGTTCCCAATCAATTTCTCCACTTTCTCGGTTGCGAGAGCATTGTTGATGTTAGAATTGGTAGAGCGGTGCAGCAGGAGATGTCGGTATTATTTGCCGATATTCGCGATTTTACCCGAATGTCGGAGCAAATGACTCCTGAAGACAATTTTAAGTTTATCAATGCCTATCTCTCGCGCATGGAACCTGCCATTCGCGAACACGATGGATTCATTGATAAATATATTGGCGATGCGATTATGGCGTTATTCGGTGGAAGTGCTGACGATGCAGTACGAGCCGCTATTTCTATGTTACAACGCCTGACCGATTATAACACCACTCGCCAGCGTCCCGGACGACCGCCAATTTCGGTTGGAATTGGCATCAATACAGGATCGTTAATGTTAGGAACTGTTGGCGGACAAGACCGCATGGATAGTACCGCGATCGGCGATGCGGTCAATTTGGCAGCCCGAATTGAGGAACTAACCAAAAGTTATGACGTTTCCTTACTCATTTCTAACTATACCTTTTTGAGTTTGCGAGAGACAAGCGATTACAGTATTCGTGTCGTCGATCGCGTCAAGGTAAAAGGGAAAGAAGAAAGCATTTCGGTCTTTGAAGTTTTCGATGCGGACTCGCCAGAATTGCGATCGCAAAAACTGGAAACAAGAACCATTTTCGAGCAAGCCATTCTCACTTATACCCTGGCTCAATTCGAGGCGGCGGCTCATCTATTTGAGAAATGTTTGCAAATTGCACCGGGAGATACGGTGGCTAGAGTTTATCGCGATCGCTGTCGCCAACATCTATCTTAACTTGAGTGCGACTTTCTCGGTGCAGCGAGTCGGTGGTGTAGGGGGAGGCGAATTACTCGATCGCCATCTCGCGATCGTGGTATAATTGCCCCCATAACAGTTTTAGGGATACAAAACTTTGTGAAACGCAGGGATCTGATTCGCTACAGTTTGTTAGGGGCCGGTTCGCTCGCTGTCAGTACCAACGGGCGACAAATGCGAGCGATCGCCTCCGTAGATCCCCCTATCTACGATTGGATTTTACTCTACTGGATGCCTTACGACAACGATCTGTCGCGGTTCGGTCGAGACATCCTGCAAATGCTAGAAAACAGTGTCCAAAGCGACAACATTTTGGTCGTTGTTGAAGCCGACTTCAGCCATACGCGAACGCTGTCACGATATGTCATTACCCATGAAGGCATGACGCGCTACATTTTAGATACTTCTGATAGCAGCAGCGACGAGACATTGGCAAACTATTTAAACTGGGCGCGATCGGCATTTACTTCCCGCCATTGGGTTGTGACATTCCTGGGTCATGGTGGCATTCTCGACGAACTGAGTCCCGATGACAAGCCCGATTTACGTGCCAATTCTAGCCGCACTTGGATGAAACTCGATCGCATTCAAGAACACTTAACTGCTTTCAATGCTGCCATCGACGATCGCCTGGAACTGCTGTTTTTCCAGAACTGCAATAAAAGCGCGATCGAAGTGCTTTATACTGTTAAAGATGTCGCGCCATACACTCTAGCTTCGCAGATGCTTCTCGGCGCACCCAACTATTATTATGAAGGCGCACTCCCCTTTTTAGCCGCTAACCCAAATATCGATGGAGTCGAACTGGCGGCAAAAATTATTGAATCGGAAGCGCGGAGTATGTATCATAGTTATAGTGCCATTGACAATCGATCGCTCGACGAATTTCCCGACAAACTCGATCCGTTAATTGCTTCGATTTTGGAAGGTCGCCTCGATGCCATCGATCTCGATACAGTGGTAACATACAATTATTCTGGCGATCGCTTTGTGGATCTCGTGGAATTCTTTCAAACCCTAGCCGCGCAAACCGAAGCCGATCCGCGCCTCACCCGCAAATTTGTAGAATTTTGTCAGGAGAAAATCGTGCGCGAATTCGATACAGAAGGAGAGTTATGGACATCAAATACGCGATCGTCCTACCAACACTTTTCCGGTTTGGGACTATTTCTCCCCGAAACCCCAGCCGATCTCGATCGCTACCGTTCCCTACCCATTTACACCGATACCGCCTTACCCGATCTGTTTGCGGCGATCTTTAATTCTGAACTCTGAACTCTGAATTGGAGCGAAACGACTAACTTCTAGATGTTAACTTGTTATGGATGTCTACTGCACTCGTCCCGAGTGTCATCGCCCCCTCAATAGTTTTAGCGATCTCGACGATCGCGAAACCCTCAAAACGGTACAGCAAAAGTATTGTACCGCCTGTGGAATGCCCCTCATTTTAGGTGGGCGATACATCCCGTCGCGACTGTTAGGACGAGGGGGGTTTGGGGCTGCATTTTTAGCCCGCGATCGCTACACGCCTAGCTTTTCAACCTGCGTCGTCAAACAGTTTCAACCTACAGGCGATCTCTCGCCCCAACAACTGCAAACTGCCCACAATTTATTTCAGCGAGAAGCTGTCACCCTCGAAGAATTGGGAAACCAAAACCCACAAATTCCCGATTTGTATGCGGACTTCCAAATTACCACCAGTAGTATGGTGCCCGGAACTGGAAAGCAAGATAAGTTTTTCTATTTGGTGCAAGAATTTATCGATGGCAAAAATTTAGAAGAAGAACTGGCGGATAAAGGCAAATTCAGCGAAGATGAAGTCTTAGAAGTGCTGCGAGAAATCCTGGGGGTGTTGCAATTCATCCACGATCGCGGTGTCATTCATCGCGACATCAAACCGTCTAATATCATGCGCGATCGCACCGGAAAACTGTATCTCCTGGATTTTGGGGCAGTGAAACAAGCAACCGCCAGCGCCACAACCGGGCGATCGACGGGCATTTATTCCCAAGGGTTCGCCCCCCCCGAACAAATGCAAGGCGGGCAAGTTTTTCCCTCCACAGACTTGTATGCTTTAGGCGTAACGGCGATCGTCTTGCTAACCGGAAAACCGTCCGAAGACTTGTTCGATAGCTTCGCCCACCGTTGGAACTGGCACAGTCACGCTAGCGTCAGTTCGCGTACCGAAGCCGTCCTCAACCGGATGCTATTGGCTGCCCCCAACGCCCGATTTCAGTCCGCACAAGAGGCGATCGCCGCCCTCACCCCCCGCAGCGCCATCCGAGCGAAAAGTGCGCCCAGCGTCCCTCCTACCGCCATCCAGTCTACTCCAGTGCCCGCGCCTACGCCCGCCCCATCGACCTCGTTTTCCTTAGCGAAATACGTTATCGGTTCGGGGTTAACGGGGTTAGAAGGCGGCATTTTAGGGGTAGCGTTATGGAGTTTTTTCAGTATTTCTGGGGTCAGCGTGGGAATTTGGGGAGTCGTCGTCGGCGGATTGGTTTTCCTGCAATATCGGCAGATTCTCGATGGCAAAGATTTGGCGATCGTCTCGGGTTTGAGTTTGGCTGTCGTGGCGATCGTCCCCATTTTTCGAGCCTTTTTATCCGTTCCACAACTATTGTTAGTGGCAGCATTGGCAGGACTCTCCGCGATCGCGGTAGCGACCCTATTTCGGTTAGTGTATCTGTTGATTTCAAAAGTATTGTAAGTGAGGTATGAGGTGTGAGGTGCGAGGTGCGAGGTGTGAGGTATGAGGTGTGAGGTGTGAGGTATGAGGTGTGAGGTGCGGGGTTTTAACTGGTCACTATTTTTAATTTTTAATTTTTAATTTTTAATTTTTAATTGGAGCGAAGCGACTGGCAAAAAGCGATCGCAGTTTCTAAACTCTCTGTCTGTTGGGGATAGTGACAAGTGGGACGATCGAGAACGACCAACTTTACACCTAACTTCTGGGCTACTGTATATTTTACATCCTCTCCTCCCGCACGTCCCGAGGCTTTGGTGACGACAGTGGAAATTTGCCACTGCTGCCATAACGCAGTCTCCAAAGCGGCGGAAACCGGAGGTCGCAATGCTATAATCCGATCGTTGCCAAACCCGGCTTCGATCGCGGCATTTAAAGCAACGATCGACGGTAAAATGCGAGCGAACAATACAGCGCGATCGTGGTACGATCGAAATTGAGCTAGAAACCGATAGCCGATCGTCAGCAGTACCCGTTCCCCATCGAGATCGGATCCGCCTAGAAGGTCTTCAACGCTCGATCGCCGCACCACTCCCGGCGGCAGTTCCACGGCCGGACGCTCGTAACGTAAATAGGGTAAATTGTATTTGCGAGCCGTTTCCACGCTCAAGCGAGAAATTTCGACAGCGTAGGGATGGGACGCATCCACAATGGCCGCGATCGCCTCTTGCTGCAAAAAAGACCCTACGCGATCGCGATCTAACTTTCCCAACCACACTCGTACAGAAGAAGAAACCGGATACAGCGATCGCGCCGATCCCGTCGTCACCGATACGGTACAGGGAATCTCGAGACTCGAGAGCGATCGTACCAGAGTTGCACTCTCGCTCGTACCGCCAACAATCCAGATGCGGCGGTTTGAACTGTCGGAAAAATGGTCTGTAGGGGTCAACGGCGTTGACCCTTGTTCGGAACAGTCATTCTTCAGGGTAGAGGGGGCGATCGTCCAATTCTCCCAAGCGGTTAACCGGCCAGAAGCGCACCACCGCGCGACCGATAATGCGATCGGCAGGAACGAACCCCCAATAGTGGCTATCGTAGCTGTTGTTGCGGTTGTCGCCGAGCACGAAATAATGGTCTTCGGGAATGACGATCGGGCCGTACTCGTAGTCGGCCGGTTCGTTGGTATAGGTTTCGTCTAGCAAGCGATCGTCAACATACAACATCCCGTCGCGAATTTCCACCGTCTCTCCCGGTAAACCGACAATGCGCTTGATGAACGCATCGCGGAAATTTTGCTGCTTGAGGTGGTCGGTGGGGGCAAAAACGACAATATCGCCCCGTTGTAAGTCTTGGAAGCGATGGCTGATTTTATCGACGATCAGGCGATCGTTGATTTGCAGCGTCGGGATCATCGACCCCGAGGGAATGTAGCGGGCCTCGGCGACGAAGGTGCGAATGCCAAACGCTAGCACTAGGCTGAGTCCTAGGGTTTTTAGGGTTTCGATCCAAGGGTTTTCCTCCGCAGGTGGCGAGGCCATTTTGACACCCATGGGTGTCAAAGAGGAAGTCTCTTCCGGTTCGCGGTCTTGCGGGGGGGACTGTTGCGGGCGACTCATAGACATCCGAGCGCGAGGTGATGAAAGCGAGGACAATCGAGACGATCGAGGTGACTATTCTATTCTAACGGTTGTTCGCCGTTGCTTCCGGTTAGTCTTCGTGGTCTTCAAAGGGATCGTCGAGGGCTTGCGACGGCGGGCCGAAAGCCGTATAGACCATAAATCCGGTCAGACCGACGAGGGCAAAGGCAATGGTGATGCTGGCGATGGCTCCGGGTTCCATATTGTTGGGGGGCGATGGCAGTTTACCCCTCTAGCTTAACAAAAATTTAACGCCAAGGCGGGGATCGGGAATTTCGGCAAGCGGGGGCGAAATTTAAGCATTTATAAAGATCGGGCCGAAAAAATGTTACGATCTGGGGCAAACTCAGCCGCCTCGCCTGGGTGCGACGGTTGGGAGTCTGCATTTATCGAGATCGATCGCCAGAAAAACTATGTCGCAACAAACTCGCTTAGGAAACCTACTGCGCCCCCTCAACTCCGAATACGGTAAAGTGTCTCCCGGTTGGGGAACCACGCCGTTGATGGGCGTTTTCATGCTGCTGTTTTTTGTCTTTTTGCTGATTATCCTGCAAATTTACAACTCTTCGCTGATTATTGAAGGCGTGAATGTAGACTGGCGCAGCTTGGGCGGTTAATTTTTAATCTCTGCCCGTCTGGGAAGCACCGGGAGAATTTCAAAGAGAGGAACGATCGCGCGATCGCTACGCTCTGAAGTTCTCCCGATTTTTGTCATCGTTAAAATAGCACGACCGATCGCTATTCGCCAAAAAATAGCGATCGCCTCGAAAGATGCACTCAAAAACGCGGCGATCGCTTATCCGACTCGAACTCCGGCGAATCTTAAACCGACAAGTTTTCGGTCATACTAAAATCATCCAAACTCAAGCGAATCCCAAACTGTTCCCCTGGTTCGCCGAGAAACATGAAATGCAGTTTATCGGTGTTGCAAGCCTCCGACTGCATGACAGCTTCTCCCATATCGTCGAGAATGGCAAGTTGCAAATGATAGGGCAGTTGCGTTTGGCGTTCTCCCGGCACGACTTCGACCGAAATTCTCATTTCTGAGGCGGTTTCAGCTTTCACGCCAACTAACAAAGCAACGCGATCGCGACCGTTAGCAAAGTTTAACAATCGACCTCGTTTGACACCATTATGACTGCGAAAACTAAATACAGGTTGCGGTAAGGATAGCACCTTTTCTAGGTTGGCAAGACTGTCCCAACCCGCATCGATCGCCCCTTGCAACCAACGACTGACTTGGGGGATAACAGGCGATCGCAATTGTTCGACCCGTTGCAGAAATTTATCGAGCGGTTCGAGTTCGGAAATCCCTAACGCTTCTACCGCCAACGGTGGAGAAAATCCTAACAGCGTCGCCGTTTCTAAAGCGCGATCGAACTGGACGGCAATATAGCCGATTCGATTTTGCCACACTTCTGGCGGTATTTTTACCGCGCGATCGCCTTCGACAACCGGACGACATTCAACCTTTCCCACCTCCTCAATTTTTAAATCCGAAATATCAGCCAAAGTCTGGAGAATGGGATTCCAACTGTCGCTTGCGTCCAGATCGGTTTCAATGCCAACAACTTGGCAGTAATCGCGAACGGCACAGACAGCTAAAGCGTTTAGATAAACTTGTTTTGCCTTTTGGGGATTGGCTTGTTGGCTGCGAAACTTTTCTGCCTGTCGATGGGCGCTTAAGGTTACAGCCGTAGAAAATTGGTAGTGAAGATCGGACGATCGCGGCATGATGGGCTCTCCTGAAACTAATCGAGGTAGGTTTTAATAATTGGGGCAAATTTTTCCAGACAACGGTAATAGAATCCGCTTAAAGTCGAAACAGGTACGTTTACTTGCGTTGAAAGTTCGCTCAAGGAATAGCCCTCGTTGATTTTAAGGGCTAACCATTGAAAGTTGACATCATCCCGATGGGTGATATGCTGGCGGCTAAATTGGCCTTCTGGGTCGCTACGGATGCACTCGATCACTTTAACGGAAAGCAAGGGAGCGCTATCGACGACGGGCAGATTATCGAAAGAATCAATGGACATTCGCGTACAGGCAACTTCGCTGCCGACAATACAATAATTGTCTAAAACGAATTTGACGGCTTCGCTAAAGCGCTTTTTCAACAGAAAATTAACCCATTTTCGCACGCCCGAACCGACTCGATAGGAGTCAATCTTGTGGCAAACATGGGCAAAAATTCGGTTTTGAGCCTCCTCGTACACCTCGTGGTACAGTTTGGGGTTGATGGGGTAGCGCGGGCGACATAGGTCGCCCGATCGCCGCAATAGGGTGACTAGCTCGGCCAGCGCTCGCTGTCTGCGCCAGTTTCCAGGGGGATACTGTTGCGCTTCGCAAGCCAGTCGCTCCAGTTCGCGATCGACCCAGCCCCACTGAGGCTGAGGACGATCGGCATTCGTTTCGCACGCAAGCATAAACAAATCCAGCTTCTAGGGGGGTAGACGACACCGACGGCGATACTCATTGCCCTCTACTTATCTCTCTGGCTGGATTTGCAAGTTTTACGTTAAACGGACGGATCTGTAACAAAACTTTACAATTAAGGTGGAAAAGCGAGCGGTACGGCAGTTCTCGCCCGGGCGGTTGCCGACGAAACAGGGAACAGAGCGAGAGTTCGGCAAAATTAATCCGACAACGGTGCATCAATTGCGTTGGTGCGTTGGGTAGAGGAACGATACCCAACCTACGAGTTTCTGATATGAAATCCAGTTAATCAATGCTACAATCTGATACACCTGGGCGGGCGAAGCATTCCCCCCTGTTGAGCGATCGGTAGAATCGCTCGTTAACTTTTGGGAATGCTTAGAACATACAAAGACCGTAACTGTTCTACCGAATCTGATGTACCATGCTAAAAGACATCAAAGAAAAATTGAATGCGAGACTGTTTTGGTTAACCCTCAGCTTGTGCTTCTCTCTATTTTACAGTCTTTTAGCTGTTCGTCAAATCTGGAACGCTGAATACGCGATCGCCGATGACGGACGACAGCACATCTTTTGGATGCAGCGTTTCCTCGATGGTAGCATTTTTCCCAAGGATCTCATCGCCGACTACTTCCAGTCCGTCGCCCCCCTTGGCTATCGTTTATTCTATCAGTTTTTCGCCCTGTTGGGAATCTCTCCCTTCGCGATCGCGACAGTTCTCCCCATTGGGTTAGGAATTGTCACCACCATCTACTTTTTTTACTTTACCTTACAGGTATTTCCCGTTCCCGTCGCGGGGTTTATTGCCACGATAGTTCTCAATCAAAACCTGTGGATGAGTTCCGACTTGACTTCGGCGACACCGCGAGCCTTTGTTTACCCGATCTTTATCGCTTTTCTATACTATTTTGCCAAGCGATCGCTGCAACTATCTGTGACAACGATTATTTTGCAAGGACTATTTTACCCGCAGTACGTGCTTTTGCAGGCGGGAATTTTAATTATGAGTTTGTTTGAGTTTAAGAATTTCCGTTTTGGATGGAGCAAACGCCGTTCGTCTAGTTTCCGCTATGGCTTGACCTTTGCATGGGATTTATCTAGAGACAAGAAAGATTATGTTTTATGCGCGATCGGACTGCTTGCTTGCGCGATCGTCTTGCTTCCCTATGCCATTCAAACCTCCCAATTCGATCCAGTCATTACCGCCGAAACCGCAAGAACGATGAAAGAATTTTCCCATCGTGGGAGGAGTGCCTTTTTTCGCGACAACCAGTGGATTTTTTGGATGGAAGCATCGCGAAGTGGCATTCTTCCGGGCATGACTCCGTTGATGTGGTGCGGTATTTTCTTGCCGATTTTACTGTCATGGCGATCGCGTTTTCCACTCTTACGCGATACCATTTTAGTAAAACAAGGTGATGTTAGCGATCGGGCAAATGCCATGCACTCCTACACGGGTATTTCTATGGATGGTGTTAATTTCAAGAATAAATACGAATATCGCCATTCTCTCCGCATTCTCGTCGATATCCTCGTTGTTTCTCTAATTCTCTTTTTGCTGTCTCATCTATTTTTATTTCAGCTTCATTTACCCAGTCGCTATACAGGACATAGTTTCGCGATCGTCTTTGCTGTCGCAGCAGCCATTGTTTTGACAACGGTTTTAGATCGGTTAAGGAGGGTTTTTCGACGCGATCGCATCTTCATTGCTAAAGTGGCTAGCATTGTTTTATCCCTAGCGATCGCCTCTGCCATTGTTTTCTATCCCAACACCTTAAATACCTTTCCCAAACCGGGCTACATTTTCGGACGCTATCCCGAATTGTATCAGTTTTTAGCTCGCCAACCCGAGGATATTGTTGTGGCTTCCCTTGCTGACGAAGCCAGCAACATTCCCACCTTCGCCGGACGATCGACCCTAGTTGCCAAAGAATACGCTTTGCCCTATCATACTGGATATTACGATCGCTTTCGGCAACGCGCCAGCGATTTAATTGCTGCCCAATACAGCACCGATCCAGAAGTCTTGAAAGGGTTTGTCGATCGCTACGACATCGACTATATTTTACTCGACGACGATGCCTTCGATCGCGACTATCTCGATGACGACTGGATCGAACAATACCAAAGTGCTACCGATCTCGCTAAAGCCACTTTAGAAGCGGGTAAAACTCCCATACTGGCGAAAATGCGCGATCGTTGTACTGTTTTAACTGTGGGCGATCTCATATTAATCGATCCTCGTTGCATTCAAAGTTTGGAAAACTTATAAATCACAAACCCTTAGTTATGGTAGGTTCCCAATTGACTACGCCTTGAAAGACGATCGTCAGACGATCGTCAAAATGCTTTTACAACAAAAGCAACCTTATAAATAAGGATTCAGACCTATTCAATGCCAATCCGAGTGCCTTCTTTCCTTCGCAAACAGAGAACCACGAGTTGAGGTCGCCGTTGTTTTCCATTTCCGAAGCCAACCCAAGAAGTTTCGATCGAATGCTGTCTTTCATCGGTAACGGATCGACATTGTTTACATTTGAAGACTTGACGCGAACGGGCGAATCTGACCAAGATTTTACCGATATCGCTTTTGTCATCGATGCCGAACTCGAAACCCGTTCGACTCCCGAACCCACCATGACCCTGGCGTGGTTAATTGCTGGGACGATCGGCGGAAATTGGCTGCGAAAACGCCAACAAGGATAACAGTAGCAGGCGGGCATTTCCCGCCCTACTGTTAAACTTACAGCCAATTGCCCACGAGAACAAACGGAGCCCAATAGTAGGGATGGTTGAAGTTCGGATCGGCAATCAAGTTAAGCTGGGCTTGGCGCAGGGCTTCGGCTTTGGTGGCTTCTGGCTGACCCAACTGCTGATAAAATTCTGACATCAGTTGGGCGGTAGACTCGTCGCGCACGGCCCACAGCGTGGCCATGGTGCTCCGCGCCCCCGATCGCACGGCTAACCCCGCCAGCCCCAACACGGCGCGATCGTCCCCTCGTGCCGTTTGGCAAGCCGACAGCACCAACAGTTCGATGGCCCCGGAACGCAGTTCGTCGCGACTTTGCAGCAGGTTGTTGAGTTGCTCGAGGTTAATTTTCCCATCCCAGGTGAGCACGAAAGTATCTTCAATATCAGAACTGAACTGGCCGTGGGTGGCCAAGTGCAGCACCGGATAAGGGGTCGATTGAATCAACCGCATCAGGGACTCGCTGGTAAACTCGCTGTCGAGGAGGACGCGGGCCGACATTTTTTCGGCAATTTCCTTGACCTCTTTTTCCACTCCCGGTAGGGCTACAAATCCCTGACGGGCTTCGGATATCCCGGCGGCCACGGCTTTGAGTTCGTGGGTTTCTAGCTGTTTGGAGGCCAGGAGTTGCAGTCCTGGGGTGAGGGCGACTCCGTACTTTTCAATCAGGTAGTTCTCGCCGTCGTGCAAGGCCGACATGGGAACGTTACGCAGAACGCCATCGAGAACGAACACTAGGGTTTCGGTATTGTTGGCTGCCAAGTCTGCTTCGATAGGGGCAATCAGCCAGCCGTAAATTTCTTGGTACAGTTCCAACCGTTCGGCGTTGGATGCGGCCAAGTTGAGCAGGGCGCGGGCGCGACGCAGGCGCGTTTCTAGGGTTTCGCGATCGATTTGAGTTTCGTAGTGCTGCAACGGCCCGCCGCCAATGGAGACGATCGTCGCCAGGCGATCGTCTAAGATAATCGGATAAATCACCGCCGCCCCATCGTCTACTTCATCGATGCGAGTCGGTTCGGCTTCCAAACAGGCTTCGCGGAAAAAGTTATCCAGTTCGGCCAGTTGCAGGCTTTCGATGGTTTCGCGGGCTTGGCGCAAATTGTCTTGGGTGGGGTTTGTTAACAGCAAACTCACCAGTTCCCGATACACGGGTTCGACGCTTTTGCGGAAGGAAAACTGCACGTCCGGGTTCACCGCCACCAAGTCGCCGCGCAACGACGACAGATTATCGACGGCTTGGCTGTAGGCCGCGATCGCGGGTTCGACTTTTTGCTGCTGTTTGAGGATGCGTCCGGCTTGCCAGTGCAGTCCGGCGGCGATATCAGTGGCATTGATACTCGCGGCCAGTTGTAGGGCC
>CAKZKB010000320.1 GCA_937121005.1 uncultured cyanobacterium
CCTGTTTGCGATCGCGCAGGAGAATTTCCGTTCATGTGTTGCTGTCGCCTCCAGAAAATTTAGCGAACCAATAAAGCCAAAACAGCCAGCACCCCACCCACAACGTAAAATGCCGCCACCACTTGCAATTCCGACCACCCCGATAGTTCGAGATGGTGGTGAAACGGCGACATCTTAAACAGGCGCTTCCCGACTCCGGCTTCGTTTTTAGTCGCTTTGTAGTACCCAACTTGCGCCATCACCGAAACTGCTTCTACAAAGAAAATACCGCTCAAAATTAGCAAAGGAAACAGCACGTTCGCCACAATTCCCACCCCTGCAAGCGCACCGCCGAGAGCAAGGGATCCCGTGTCTCCCATAAATACTTTCGCCGGGTTGCGGTTGTAGGCTAAAAATCCATAGCACCCACCGCTCAGACAAGCACAAAACAGTGCTAAACTGGGGTAGGTGGTCGCGACGATCGCCCCCAAACCCAGTAAAGCAATGGCTCCCGTTCCTCCCATGAGTCCGTCGAGTCCGTCGGTAAGGTTAGTCGAATTGCTTTCGGCGGTGAGGACAAAAACTGCTAGAAACCAAAACCCAATTCCCAGCGAGAGAGTCATGCCAAACGGAAGCGCGATCGCCATAGCTGCGCCTCCAGTTCGTAACGACAACCAGGCACAAAACGCGATCGCGAAGCCAATTTGCAACGCCAGTTTCATCTTCGGCGAAATGCCTTTATTCGACTTTTGCCGCAACACTTGCCAGTCGTCCAGCCAACCGACAAATCCATAGGCTAAAGTAATACCGCAAACGGCGAGTAAGGGTTCGGTGTCGATAGGTTGGACGGCGGGAGAAATTTCTGCCCACAATAGAGCCAGTAAAATGCCAGTCGGGACGAAGAAAATGCCCCCCATCGTGGGAGTTCCCGCCTTTTTTAAGTGCGCTTGCGGCCCGTCGTCGCGGATGACTTGTCCGGTTTTCCACCATCGCAATAAGGGTACGATCCGATAACCGACGGCAATGGTGGCCGCCGCCGTCACCCAAAAGGGTAAAGTGAGGGAAAAACCGAAGTCAAACAGGCGATCGCCGTGCCAGTCAAATAGTAACGCTGCTGCCGTCAGTATCATACCGAGGACAATGGACGCAGACGTACCGGACAGCCAGGGCGATCGCTTCGGAAAAGGAGTATCCACAAGAGTCACCGAACGCAGGTCGAAGAAATTTTACGATCGCATCCTAGCGCGATCGCGATCGATGTGCTACACCTCTTCGCTGTAATTGCTGTCGTCGCTATTATTCGAGTCCACGTCTTCCTCGAGTACGTCGAGATCGCCTTCAGTCGCGAGTAGGCTTTCGCTATCCTCCTCCTCGCGGGGGATCAAGCGTCCCGAAGACAGCAACCAGTCGAGAATGGAGGTGTCGCGGTTGATGGGGATCACTTCGGCGGGTTCGTGGCGGGGAATTTGTCGTAAAGAAGGATTGTCGATCGACATGGGGACAGAGTGAAGTCTAGGTGAATGCCAGACTCTATTGTAGCTCAGACACGAAGAGGCTCGCGATCGTCCGGCACTCTCAGCCCGCATATTACTCTGTAGTATAGCACTCCCGTTGGGGCCAGTTCCCGGCGGGGAACTGTTGGCTGTCAAAACGCGATCGCGCCAAACCCTCACCACCAAAGCATTAGAGCGAACCTCAAAAAAAAGTTTCTCAAAACCCTTGACACTTTCTGTAGTATGCTTGTAGTATAAAAATATGGCAAGGGAGAGAGCGGCGAAACGCTCCTCACCCCAACGCCAACCGAACCTTGACAACTAAATAGAAAAAAGCCATGTCACAGACGATCGGACGATCGCGGTGTTAGTTCCACTTATGGATATTAACCCCTCGGTTTGTTCCACACGGAACGCACCGCCACATCGTCCTTTATGGGGCTGTAGCTCAGTGGTGAGAGCGTCCGCCTGTCGAGCGGAAAGTCGCGAGTTCAAATCTCGTCAGCCTCGTTTTTAGTCCCGTAGGCGAACAGTTTAAGCCGTCAGCCCCTCAAGCTGAAGATTGCGGGTGCAAATCCCGTCGGGACTTCTTTACTTCTTTCAAAATTTTTAATTTTTAATTTCTAATTTTGAATTGGAGCGAAGCGACTGACCTTTGTTGCAGTGTAGCTTAACGGTAAAGCGCCAGGCTCATAACTTGGTGAATGCGGGTTCGACTCCCGCCACTGCGACTATTTCTGTGGCAAATGTGGGGATGGTGTAATGGCGAGCATTTCGGTCTCCAAAACCGACGATCTGAGTTCGAGTCTCAGTCCCCGCGCCATTTTTGAGTTCAAAATTTTTAATTTTTAATTTTTAATTTTGAATTGACGAAGTGCCGTAGGCAAATTGGTTCAAGCCGCTAGACTTTCAATCTGGTGATTTGCGGGTTCGAGTCCCGTCGGCACTATTTCGGGTCGGTATCCAAACTGGTGAAGGAACTTGACTGTAAATCAAGCGCCTGTGTGCTGAACGTGGGGGTTCAAATCCCTCCCGGCCCTTTTGGAGAGGTGGCTGAATGGTAAAGCACTTCCCTGCTAAGGAAGCATGGGGTTCATCTCCTCATTGCAGGTTCGAGTCCTGTCCTCTCCGTTGTAGTACGCAGCAACGTACTCCATTTTGAGAGCGTGGTGTAACTGGAAAACACATCGGTCTACGAAACCGAAGACTTGGGGGTTCGACTCCCTCCGCTCTCGCTTTGTCTGCTGACAAATTTTTGCTGACACATTGGAGAGGTGGCCGAGTGGCTGAAGGCACGATCCTGGAAAGATCGATCGGAAAAACATCCGACGGGGGTTCAAATCCCTCTCTCTCCGTTTGGGAAAGTAGCTGAGGTGGGTTAGCGCTTGCCTGAAGAGCAAGAGACGCGGGTTCGACTCCTGCCTTTCCCATTTAATGCTCCATAGCTCAATTGGCAGAGCGACGCGCTGTTAACGCGAGGGTTGTAGGTTCGACTCCTACTGGAGCAGTTTGGTGCCGGGTGGACGAATGGCAAGTCGTCTGACTCTGAATCAGAAGGTTGTAGGTTACGCGCTACGCGCACGCTTCGCGAGCAACTCCTACTCCGGCAGCCATTTTTTGCCCTGTGGTGTAATTGGCAACACGCTGGATTTTGGCTCCAGAGAGTCCAGGTTCGATCCCTGGCGGGGCAGCCATTTCTTCTCGATTTGGGTGGTTGGCAGAGCGGCAGACGCATCCGGCTTTTAACCGGAATCAGGTGGGTTCGACTCCCACACCACCCTCCTTTCAGGAATTCAGAATTCAGAATTCAGAGTTCAGAATTAACAAACTCCATTTTGAATTTTGAATTTTGAATTTTGCGAAAAGTTGGGGGTGTAGATTTTCTTCCCCCCAAACTTTTCAAGACGAATTGGAGCGTAGCGACAAGCTCTCGTGGCGCAACTGGCAGACGCGACAGACTTAAAATCTGTTTTGCTGTGGGTTCGACTCCCACCGAGAGCATTGGCTTCAGTTCAGACGAATTGAAGCGAAGCGACTCGCCCTCGTGATGCAATTGGCAGACATCACTCGCTCAGGACGAGTGTTTTGCAGGTTCGAGTCCTGCCGGGGGTATTGGCTTTTCAAAATAACCGGGTGTAGCGCAGTTTGGTAGCGCGTCTGTCTGGGGGACAGAAGGTCGTAGGTTACGCGCTACGCGCACGCTTCGCGAGCAAATCCTGCCACTCGGATTCGCTTAAAAATTAGCCGGGTGTGGCGCAGCTTGGAAGCGCGGCTGCTTTGGGAGCAGAAGGTCGTAGGTTCAAATCCTACCACTCGGATTCGCCTCAATTCAGAATTGAGAATGAAGAGTTCTTTTTGAATTTTTAATTTTGCATTTTGAATTGACTTGCCCCTGTAGCCCAACTGGAAGAGGTGCTTCGCTAAGAACGAAGATGTTGCTGGTTCGAGTCCAGTCAGGGGTATTTGGTGACACTGCGGGGATGGAGCAATGGTGGCTCGCTAGGTTCATACCCTAGAAAACAGCAAGTTCAAATCTTGCCCTCGCGACCAAAGTTTGTTATTCTCGCTAACAGGAGGACTGTTTGTGAATCGAAAAGCGATCGCCCAAGACACGCTCGAAATTCTCAAGGCTGGCTGTTACACTTGTCCGAGTGGAAGCCGAGTCGAGATCGATGGCGATTTGGCAAGCTGTATCGCTGGGACGCAATGTTACGATCCCGACGAGTTAACAGCGATCGAGCGTCAAGTTTTAGCTGAAGCTCCGCAGTTTCTCACGACGGAGTTTGAAGTCAGGAACGAGACAACATTGATGGGTGCGGAGCCCATGGCGCGATCGCGACATTTCGACAGAATTGGCGTTCTCAATTTTGCCTCAGCGAAAAATCCCGGTGGCGGCTTTCTCAACGGCGCACAGGCTCAAGAAGAAAGTTTGGCTCGCAGTTCTGGACTGTACCAGAGTTTGCTCAAATGCCCGGATTACTACGATTTCCATCGTTCCCATAAATCCCTATTGTACTCCAATCGCATCATTTATTCGCCAGGATGTCCAGTTTTTCGGCAAGATGATGGTACGCTCCTAGAGGATGCCTACCTTGTTGATTTTATCACCAGTCCGGCTCCCAATGCGGGGGCAATTGCCAAAAATCAACCGAAAGATCTTGGCAAAATTGGGGAGACTTTGCGCGATCGCGGCTCGAAAGTGTTGAGCTTGGCAGTCGATCGCGGTTGCGATGCCCTCGTTTTGGGGGCGTGGGGATGCGGCGTATTTCAAAACGATCCGTCGATGGTTTCCCAAATGTTTGCCGATTTATTGCTCGATCGCGATCGCTTCGGGAACAGATTCAAAACCGTGTTGTTCTCCGTTCTCGATACCAGCCAGAAGAAAGGGACGATCGCAGCATTTCGCGATCGCTTTTCAGGCAAATAATTGACCGACAAGATGCTGGATGTCAACCTTTCTAACAAGAATTAAAAAGGCAGAATAAATTTTTAATTTTGCATTTTTAATTTTTAATTGGAGCGTAGCGACTGATGTGGTGTAAGCGGTTAACATCAAGACTTGGTATGTCTTGGCTGTGGGTTCGATCCCCGCCGTCTGCTTTTTTGCAGGTGTGATGTAATTGGCAACATGAGGCTCTTGTAAAGCCTTCTTGCGAGTTCGAGTCTCGCTACCTGCTTTTTGGGAACAGTGCGACTTTTTGGAAAGGGCAAACACCGTTTGCCCCTACAAATTATAGCATTCTGGGTGGATGTGAAGACGATCGCTTCCGCTACACCTTTCCCGGTTATTGGCGGGAAATAACCGGGCATCCGCCCTCCCAATTCAATTAAAAATTAGAAATTAAAAATTAAAAATTCACACAGAGGAGGTGACTCGCATGACGACGATGACGGTGACGGATGCTTTAGCAGACTTGACGCTGCTCGAAAAACGAATTGACTCGGCGCGATCGCACTTGAGCAACAATACTTTAATTGCAGTAGTGGAAGTGGGAAAAGTGCCGACGGGATTTCGTTCTCGCGACGAACACGCCACCCAAGCACGCGCTTCGTTGCAGCGAGTTGACGATTTGATTGCCCGACGACGAGCCATCAAACGCGCGATCGTCCTGTCTAACGCGGCGACAATGGTAACAGTTGCAGGTCAAGAAATGACCGTCGCTGAAGCCATTGAAATGAAACATTTCATCGCCTACTTAGAGTCGGTACTCGCCACCATGCAACTGGCCCATTCGCAAACTCGTAAAGAGTACGAAGTGGCTCGCGTGCGAGTCAAAGAACGGCTGGATAAATTGGCGATGGAAGTGTTGGGTAAAAACGCTTCTGCTGACAAATACCAATCTTTGGCAGACAGTTTCCTCGCTCGCGAAGGTGTGGAACTGCTCGATCCGACGAACATCGCCGAACAGATCGAACGCCGACAAAACTTCGTGGAGGAATTCAAATCGACGGTCGATCGCGTGTTGTCCATTAGCAACGCTCGCACGACGATCGAGGTTCCAGATTAAAGCGCGATCGGGTAGGATGTCATCTAGAAAAAGGGCGAATGCCATTCGCCCCTACACATCCTATCTATCCTCTTGAGAGAATCACTTTCTTACAGCAATCATCTGAGTTTATCCTATTGATCTGTGGTTGCAAAACTTGGTGCTGGTCAGTCGAAAACCTCTAAATTTATGGTTTTTGATGAATAGCTCAATCGTGATAGAGCGCACGACTATGGATCGTGAGGTGCGGATTCACAACCCGCTTCATCAGCCAAATCCCTCAACGCTCAACGGTTAACGTTCAACGTTCAGATCTTAGCGTTCAGACATTAGACTCTCAACCGTCAAACCATAAAAGTTAGCGATCGATAAAATTCAGGACTGCGGTTTTAGGTTCCATAAAACCTTGAGGTTTCCACCTGACTGACTGGTCAGCACTCCCAATTTTAGATTTTAGATTTTGGATTGGTTTTTCTGATTGCGAAGAGTTTTTATTGATGAGACTGTCATTGCCAAAATCTCTTCAATTTCAGCCATCAATCGGCTAACTTTCGCTTCGGGAAGAACATTAGCTTCAATCAGAAGCTCGATCCAATACAAGCATTCATCAGTCTCTTCCTCTACAATACTGAGTTTAGCAATGAGATCGGAAACAGACTTTGCTCGGCAAGCAGCGCGATAATTTGCTCCTACAGAGGTTGACGCTCGCAATAACTGCCGACTGATGACTTGCGCGGTCGGTGTTTTAGGAAGAGCTTCTGTGAGTCTAATCACTCTCAATGCAATCTGCTTAGTTCTTTGCTTAAATTCTTCTTCGTTCATTAGTCAATATCCACTACTTCAATTGATTATAATCCAAAATCTAAAATCTAAAATCTAAAATTGACATGGGAGTGTAACTCAATGGAATAGAGTACCGATCTTCTAAATCGGTTGGTGTAGGTTCGAGTCCTACCACTCCTGTCGTTTCAATGAACAATGAGCAATGAGCAATGAGCAATAATTTCCGGCTCTCATTCAGAGGCTTGTATCCACTGATATGCTCAGTCAAAAACTCATACAAATAAAAGGAGGTGTGTTTTCTTTGTTCTTATTTAGTATCCCAAATCTGACAGCGATCGCTCTAAAGCGTAACCCAACCGTTAGAGCATACATACCCAGTACGAGAGGACAAGTACCGCCGCAAAAATGCGGGGGGCGTGAAGCAAAGTGGGCGCGAAGAACCCGAAAGGTGGGCTTAGAGGTCGCCATCCTTTAGAGAGTGTGTAAAAACTCATCGGCGGAGTTCCTTCCGAGCGACGGACGCTATTTGCTCTGACTACTTTTACGCTAGTACAGGGTGGCATAAATAAGCCAACTATCTCAATGTACTAGCTCGCAGTG
>CAKZKB010000321.1 GCA_937121005.1 uncultured cyanobacterium
AGTTAACGAACGATTCTACCGATAACTAAACATGGTGAATGCTTCGCCCGCCCAGGTGCATCGGATTGTAGCATTGATTAACCGGGTTTCATATAATATGGGGAGCAAGATGCTCCTTCTCGACTTCGCTACTTCGACAATGCTCAGTACAAGTCGAGGCGAGCCATTACCAAGCTAAATGCGCGATCGTGGAATGTCTTGACGATCTATCGCGAATCATCGTCGCAAGTCCCATGTTTAGATAAGGAGTTGAAATTTTTAATTTTTAATTTTTAATTTTTAATTGGAGCGAAGCGACTAACCCCAGCGCGAGGTAGAAACCTACCCCACGCCAGCCTGCTTACCATCTTACCACCCCAAAGAGCGATCGCTTAAGTCAGCGCTTCCAAATAATCGCGTACCCGATTTCGGCGTTTGGGTTGGCGCAACTTTTGCAACGCTTTCGACTCAATTTGCCGAACTCGTTCCCGAGATAAATCCAGGGCGCGACCAATTTCGGCTAAAGAATAGGGCGTACCGTCACCCAAACCGAAGCGCATTTGAATCACTTCTCGCTCGCGATCGCTCAAATCGGCAAGTAATTGTTTCAACTCCCGATGCAACGACTCGCGCATCAATTTTTCTTCCGGGGGCATTTCATCGTTAACAATTAAATCCCCCAATTCCGTGTCTTTCTCTTTCCCAACTTTCGTATCCAAAGACACCGATCGCGGCACGCGCAACAGCACTTCTCGCACTTGCGGCCCCGTCATTTCCAGTTCTTTGGCAATTTCGTCGATCGTCGGCGTGCGTCCGTTTTCCTGAGCCAAATGGCGCTGCGCCTTCTTGATTTTATTCAGCTTTTCCGTGACGTGAACGGGCAAGCGAATGGTGCGACTTTGGGTCGCGATCGCCCGCGTAATGCCCTGTCGGATCCACCAGTAAGCATAGGTGCTAAACCGATACCCGCGCGTCGGATCGAACTTTTCCACTGCCCGTTCCAAGCCGATCGTCCCCTCTTGAATCAAATCGAGCAGTTCCAAACCCCGCTTTTGGTACTTTTTCGCCACCGACACCACCAAGCGCAGGTTAGCCTTGATCATGTGGCCTTTGGCTTCCAAACCGCCTTTCTGAGCCGCTTCGAGTTCCTTAACATCCAAATTCGCCAGTTCTGCCCAGCGTCGCTTGCCCGCACTGAGGGTACTCTTGAGCTCGCGCACCTCGACGTTGGCAGTTTGCGCCCACCGTTCCCAAGACGGACGGTGCCCCAACTGCGAAGCCAGACGATCGCGGACATCGACAAATGAGAGATAGCGCTGCATCAGTTCGTCCCCCTCGCTGGCCGCTTGACGGCGCAACTCGAGTAACTGCACGTAACGCTGCACGTTTTGGGCTTCGGCGACTTCTTCATCTCGCCCCAACAGGCGCACCTTACCAATTTCTTGTAGGTACAACCTCACCAAGTCGGTGGTGTTGCGGTTGCCTTGGGCGGCTAGAGGTTCGTCTTCTGCGATCGGATTCTCATCTTCGAGAGCCAGCATCTCGTCATCGGGCTCCTCGATATCGATCGCGTCATCGCTGTCAGTCGATGCGTCTAGTCCCAGTTCGGGGCTGGCAGCTTGTTTTTCATCGTACTCTCGATCGGGGGAGAAAGAAGTTTCTGCCATGGCTAAGCGTCTCACAGTGTCAGTAAAGAGGTCATCAAAGAGGTTGTCGATCGTCTGGCCTCATCAAAGTGGGGTCGGGCGATCGAGCGATTCCCTATGCCGCATGGGGCTTTAGTCGTGTCCTAGTGTACAAACATCACACCTCACTTCTCAGTGACTCGCATCAAAGACATTCATTAATCTGTGTCACTGTCAACCCTTGCCCGCGATCGCACCCCGACAGGGATTGGGGGGTTGGGTGATTGGGGGATTAGGGGTTTGGGGGATTAGGGGTTTGGGGGATTGGGGGGAATACAACCTCATACCTAAAACCTCATACCTAAAACCTAATACCTCGCACCTAATACCTCGCACCTAATACCTCGCACCTCATACCTCACACCTCGTACCTCGTACCTCATCGCGGATATCGTTCCATCAGCGATCGCACCTGTTCGGCGTGGTAGGAACTGCGGGTTAGGGGAGAGGCGACAACCTGTAGAAATCCTAAAGATTCCCCATAGGTTTGCCATGCTGCAAAGCGATCGGGGGGCACGAATTCGGCCACGGGAAGATGTTTGGGGGTCGGTTGGAGGTACTGACCGAGGGTAAGAATGTCGCAATCGATCGCTCGCAAGTCGCCCATGACGGCTTCGACTTCGGCTGTGGTTTCGCCCAAGCCGACCATGATTCCAGATTTAGTATAAACGCGAGGAGCCAGTTGGCGCGATCGCTGTAACAATTCTAAACTGCGATCGTAGTTTCCTTGGGGGCGCACCCGGCGATACAAGCGGGGCACGGTTTCGCTGTTGTGGTTGAGGACTTCCGGGGCGGCGGCTAAAATCGTCTCCAGAGCGTCCCAGTTGCCGCATAAGTCCGGGATCAAAACCTCGATCGTCGTGCCGGGAGAGGCTTGG